>CBIHPL010000214.1:0-6186 GCA_966212005.1 uncultured Asticcacaulis sp. | reverse complement strand
AGTCGCCGCCGATCCTGATCCTCGACGAGGCGACCTCGGCGCTCGATACTCACACCGAGCGCGAGATCCAGGCGTCGCTGGATGACGTATCGCGTAACCGCACGACCCTGGTCATCGCCCACCGCCTGTCGACCGTCGTCGGCGCTGACGAGATCATCGTCTTGAAGGACGGCGTCGTGGCCGAACGCGGCAAGCATCATGAACTGATGGCGCTGAACGGCATTTATCACTCGATGTGGGAGCGTCAGCGCGCCGCCGATGCCGCCCGGGAAAACCTGGCCAAGGTGGTGGCCGAGGTCGAGTAGCCTCTTCTGCGCAAATTAAAACGGGCCTGGCAGCTCTCCCTGCCAGGCCCGTTTTTGCCAGTATCCCTAAGGACTGCCTCTCACACAGTCCTTAAGGTCTGGGCGTTTTTCCACCCGTGTTAGTGTACGGCAGCCGCCGACGTCGTCGTCGTGGTCGTCGTTGTCTCAGCAGCGGCCGGGCTCGCAGCCATGCCGGCGTCGGAAGCCGTGGCCGAAGCGGCCGGGTCTGCCGCCATCGGATCGGCGACGACCGAGGTCGTTTCCGTCGAGGTTTCGGTGGTGGTGTGGGTGTCTTCCGTCTTGGTGCAGGCGGCGACAGTCAGGGAGGCGGCGACGGCAGCCAGAATGGTCAGCTTGATGGAGGTCTTGCGCACGGGAGATTTCCTTCTTCACAAAGAAGTGAAACTTATGACTGACCCGGCGTTGTGAAGCGGTAAGTCAGGCGCGTCATTTTGATAAAATTTCGATAAGTGCGCGTCGCGCTTTGGGCGGCCCCATGTCTCGGGCCTTACTGACACATTGCCATGATTGAGCCGACGTCAGCCAGGGATGCGATCGAACCGTCATTGATATTGATGCCCCGCTCCTGCGCCACACGCTCAAGCATTATCCCTTGCGCCGCACCGGGACCACCGAAGTCGTAAGCCGGATCCCTCTGGGCCTCGTCTAGGCTGACATATACCGCGCCTTCGGCCTCGAGCGCCGCCAGTATCCGCGGCATCATTTCGCCGGTAAAAGCACCAATGTGGACCAGCAGCACGTACGGAATGTCGCGGCCGTAGATTTTCTGTGACAAGGTACGCGACCGCCTGACGGCGACGACGACATCGCCCATGTATTTTTCGCGCAAGGCCGCAATGGCGGCTTTGTCGCCTTTGGCAACGCAGCGGGCATATGCGTCGGTATAGGCCCAGTCGTTGAAGTTCATCGTCACATCTGCGATTTTGTAGCCCTTGCTCTTCACATACTGCATGATCTCGTCGTGGGTGGTGTCGGTGCCGGCGCTGAGATTGGGGAAGCGCAGCCAATGCCAGTCCTCGTTGCCCATCAGCGAACTCAGAACAGGTTCGTTTCCGTCGATGTCGGCCTTGACGGCTTCGACCGGGTTTTGTGAGGCATTCAAATGGCCATAGCCATGATTCCCAAGAGGGTATCCGGCCGCTCGCCACGCTTCCAGTACGCTGATGGCCGACGGATCCGCCTCCAGACTCTTCCCGTTGATGAAGCCCCACGCTTCCCTGACACCATGGGCCTTGAACGCTGCCAGGAAGTTGTCGGCCACCTGCTGACGCGTGGTTCCCGGAGGCAAGGCGCCTTGGGTAACCAGGTCGTCCACCGTAATCGACACCTCGAACCTTCTTGCGTCTTGCGCAAAGGCCACTCCGCTGACCAATGCCACGGCCAGGCCGGCGGCCAGTAAACGGGAAAGGGCCATGGTGTCTCCTGGGTTGTGCCGGCTGTCCGCGGGTTTATCGGCTTCGGTCGATGTTTCCCTTTTAAGGTCACCCGACAGAGTTGTTGCGTCTCTGCCTATAGCGCGACTTGTTTTACAGTTGAAATTTAATTTCATATGTGACACGTGTTTTGTCAAGGCGGCAAGGTTCGAGCATCGGATAGTCTTGAGCAGCCGGCCTGTGACCGGCGGCACGGGGCAGCATCGCCGTCGGAAAAACCCCAGCCTTGTTCCATCGGCATTAGTTCAGCCTGGACATCAAAGGAGCGTTCATACGTGAACCTGTCACGACGCAATCTTGTAAAATCCCCCGTGGTCTTCGCCACGATGGCGGCGGCCGGACTGGGTTCCGCCGTCGATGCGCGTGCTCAGGCCGGCGCGAGCGGTACCCACGATATTATCGACCTGTGGCCGCATCCACCCGCTGGCGCCCTGCATCCGGATATGCCGGAGGTGGTCGAACAGACCTCGACCAGTCCAGGCTATAGCAGCAGGCGCACGAAGGGGATATCGAAGCCCTATATGATTGCGCTCCCGGCCGCCCAGCCCAACGGCTCGGCGATGCTGATCATCCCGGGAGGCGCCTTCGAGTGGAATTATTTCGAACACGAAGGCTATTATATCGCCGACATCCTGGCGCGCGCGGGCATTACCTGTTTCATACTGGTCTATCGCCTCGCCCAGGATGGTTGGCGGGACCCGGTAAGGGTCGGTCCGGCCGACGCCCAGCGGGCGATGCGTCTCATCCGAGCCAATGCCAAGCGCTTCCATCTCGATCCGGCGCGCGTTGGCGTCGTGGGGTTCAGCGCCGGTGGCTTTCTGACGACAACCCTCGCGACGCGACATGCGGCGCCGCTCTATGCGCCGGTTGACGACACGGACCAGCTCAGTGCCCGGCCGCTGCTTGCGGCGCCGATCTACCCGGTGCAAAGCGTCGATCCGGCCTATGCCTATGGCGGCGTCGCGCCTTCACTGTTTGGCGGCTTGCCTACAGCTGCGCAGATACGGGAGTGGTCACCGGATCTCAATGTCACGCCAGCCGCTGCGCCGACCTTCCTGGTGCACGCCGAAGACGACAATGCGGTGCCCGTGGCGAACTCGCTGCGGCTTCGTGACGCCATGGTCGCCGCCAAGGTCACGGTGGAGACCCACCTGTTCGCCCGCGGCGGTCACGGCTTTGGCGTGGGTGGGCAAGCTGGGAGTCCAGACGGTCTGTGGTTGCCGTTGCTGCTCAGCTTTGCGCGTCGGGAAAAGTTGTTCGGCTAGAGCATGATGCGTTCGCTCCGGCCCGGCGTCAGTCGCCGAGCGATCAGGCCTACTGCGCGACCCAGCCGCCGTCCATGCTGAGCGGGGCACCGTTGATCTGGCTGCCGGCGTCCGAACACAGGAAGACAGCCAGAGCGGCCACCTGTTCGGCCGTGACGAACTGCTTGGTCGGCTGGGCGGCCAGAAGCACGTCGCGTATGACCTGCTCTTCGGTGATGCCGCGCGCCTTGGCAGTATCCGGGATCTGCTTTTCGACCAGCGGCGTCTTGACGTAGCCGGGGCAGATGGCGTTGCAGGTAATGCCGAACTCGGCGCCTTCCAGTGCGATCGTCTTGGTGAAGCCCAGCAGGCCGTGCTTGGCGGCGACATAGGCCGACTTGAACGGTGAGGCGACCAAGGCGTGGGCTGAAGCGATATTGATGATCCGCCCCCACTTCTTCGCCTTCATGTCGTCGAACACCAGGCGCGTGGTGTGGAAGGATGCGGTCAGGTTGAGCGCGATGATGGCGTCCCACTTTTCCGGGGGAAAGGTCTCGATCGGGGATACATGCTGGATGCCGGCATTGTTGACCAGCACATCGACCCCGCCCAGCTTGTCCTGTGCGGTAAAGATCAATGACTTGATAGCGTCGGGTTTCGTCAGGTCGGCGCCGTCGAACAGCACCGTGACGCCCGCGGACGCGGCCAGGTCGCTTCGGACCTTTTCGATCTCGGCGGCGTCACCCAGCCCGTTGAGCACGATGTTGGACCCTTGCGCCGCCAAAGCCTTGGCAATGGCCAGCCCAATGCCGCTGGTCGATCCCGTGACCAGTGCCGTCTTACCCTTGAGTTCCATGTGTTCAGTCCTTGCTCGGGTCGTCCTGCACCGGGGCCGCGGAATTGAGCGCCTGCTTGCCGCATTGCTGGACGAAAGTCATCGTCGCCTTGGTCTGGTCCTGCCCATATTTCAGGCAGGTCTTCGTCCACTTCTGCTGTAACTCGGACAGGGCGGCCGGGTCACGCGTTTCGGAAGCTTCCTTCATCAATTCATAGGCATCGCGCGTGAAGGCCTGCGTGTCTTCGGCGTAGCGGCGAGAGGTCGTGGACATCATCTCGATCAGATTGATCAGGCTGCGCGCCGCCAGCTGCTGCTGCGCGCCCATCATGCGCAGACCTTTTTCGAAAGGACCCGCACCGGGCGCGGAATCGGAATCGGACGCGTCACTCATCCTTTGTGAATCCTTTGTAATCAGCGGCATGGCTGCTTATCTCTGGTAAACGAATTATGCCGCCATTCACTTTTTTGTGCAATGCAAAAGATTGACGTGAGGCAACCGGGCCTGGCTAGTTCAGCAGGATCGATCCCATCAATACCTTGGCGCCGGACTTGCCCAGGACCTGGTCGGTAACGGCCTGAAGCTGTGTGGCCAGGTAATCGGCGTCGACAAGGCTGGAGGCCGACAACTCGCCGGCGTAGGCCTGCAGACGGCGGACATAGGCGTCTTTCAGGCGCGGCATGTAAAGCTTGATCCGGTCGACCATCTTGGCGTCGTCCGAATAGAGGCCCATATCGAGGCTGAGGGTGCCGTGGCGGTGACCATTGCTGCGCGTAAAGACGCTCATCATCGGAAACTGCGTAAAGCCCGGACCGCCGCCCTTTTTCTTGGGCGCGCCGCTGGCGAAGGCGGACGACGCGGCAAACAGCAGGCAAAACGAAGAGGCGAGAAGGGCGCGGCGATGCATCCTCCATATATGCCACGGAGCGGTTAAGCTTGGGTTGATGACCGGTTTACGTAAATTTAACCATATAAATCAGAACGTTGGTCAACTTCAAATTAATGTGTCACTGTTAGTTTCACAGGTGTGGGTCCGGTAACGGATCGCCGTATCCGAGCCTGTTCGCTACCCGATGAAGACATCGCATTCCCAGACCCAGCGGCTGTTACGCAAAATCGACTGTGCGCGCACGGCCGTACTCGTGGTCGAGGATCACGACGCATCGCGCCGCCTGATCCTGGAGCTGCTGCGCGGCGCCGGCTTCGAAAATCTGACATTTGCACGCGATGCCGATGAGGCGATTGCGCAGATGCAGGGCCATGACCCGGACGTCCTGCTTCTCGACTGGGGGCTTCCCGGCAAAACCGGTATAGAGCTGGTGCGTGAAATACGCGCCGCCGCCCATGCGCCCGATCCGCGCTTCGCCAATCCGCAGGTGCCGATCGTCATGATCACCGCCCGGCAAAGGGCGCGCGACGTCACGGCGGCGCGCAATGCCGGCATCAACGAGTTCGTCATCAAACCGTTTTCGACCTCGTCGCTTCTAAAGGCGCTGGCCTCGGCCCTGACGCACAAACGCCAGTTCATTGCGTCGCTCGACTACACCGGACCGGACCGCCGCCGCCGCAAGGCCGAAAGCTATCCCGGCCTGCTCCGCCGTAACGAAGACGTAGAACAGACGGCCGAAGCCCATTCACGCAATATGTTCAGGGAATCGCTGACGGTCGAGCTGAATGCCGTGCGCGCCATGATGAACGCTCGCGGCGGGCTGGACCGGCCCACGATGACCCATATGGTTGAAAAGCTTCTGGCCGCCGAGCGCCGCGCCCATAATTTCCGGTTGAGCCTTATCGAACAGGCGACCCGTTCGCTCAATACATACATAGCCATGGCGGGTGACCACGCGGAGCCCAAGATACTCGACGCCCATCTCGACGCCCTGATCCAGCTCAATACCGTGCCGTTCGATCAGGAAAGCCAGGCCGCAGCTATTGTACAGCGTCTCGAAGGTCTCGTGGCCCGGCGCAGGCAGAACAGGAAATCTCTGGCATGAGCGCTTATGCTCTTCAAACACAGGCGGATTCGAAGTCCGGGGGCAACCAGGCCAATAACCGCGACGTGCGCAACCTCGCCAATCTGGGCGAAACGGCTTCGACCAGCCGCGTGCTCAACCTGTCCCAGGTCTACCTGCAGTCGGGGCGGGAAAAGGAATATCAGCTGAAGCCCTTCTTCCGCGATTCCCAGCTGAACAAGTGTATCCTGGTCAAGCATACCTTGCGCGCCAATGAACGCGACCTGTTCGGCCGAGCCAAGCGTACGGCGACCAAGGTCATCCTGCCGTTCGACCCGCTGGATCTGAAACTGGGCGGGCGGTCGATCTTCGTCAACCAGACGGGGTTCGACGCC
>CBIHPL010000213.1:0-6204 GCA_966212005.1 uncultured Asticcacaulis sp. | reverse complement strand
AATGTGGATGAAGTCGCGCATCTGATCGCCCGTGCCCCAAACGGTTAGCGCGTCAGCGCCGCGGTGCTCCAGGGCGCGCTTGCAGATGCTGGGGAACGGATAGGTGAGATCTTGGTCTTCGCCATAGCCGCTGAACGGACGATAGCACACGGTCGACAGGCCATAGTGCTGGTGCGCCAGACGCGCCAGATATTCACCTGTCAGCTTCGCCCAGCCATAGGACAGGTCAGGCATGCCCAGCTGTGTATCAAAGTCGATCATGTCTTCCTTCAGAAGAACATAGTCGTCCTTGCGCTGGTACGAAATGGGATAGGATGCCGACGAGCTGAAAAAGACCGACTTCTTCGGCTTGATCCGCAGCGCATAACGGAAGAAATCCGCGTCGATCGCCAAATCTTCAGCGACGGCGAGAGGATCATATTCGATCATCAGGCGGCCGCCGACCATGGCAGCCAGATGGAAAACATAATCGAAGGTTTCGTTGCGCTTGAAATAGTCGCGGCAATCCATGTCGACATAGGTGAAATTCTTGTAGTCGCGCGGATCGTACAAGGGCCAGTTCTCAGGCTTCAGCCCGCCGGTACGTTCAACGACCGGATCGACGCAGACAACGTCCCAGCCACCATCCAAAAGATACTTACAGAGATGCCTACCGACAAACCCCGCACCACCTGTCACCAACGCACGCATTCAACGAACTCCTGCCCTACCTATCTTTGCGGTATGACTAACGACCTGGAGACGACTCTGCAAGCGCAAATTCCGGAATTGACAAATATCATCCCGCGGCTTTTCGCACACCACAACCCTATGGTACCTTGCCACCGAAGCGCCAGATCGGAAATGATTGGCCGGAAGCACTATTCCGATATAAACATTTGTTTTGCTGGGATATTTAAGAAGAAAGCCGCTTCACACTTTTTCGCCATCGCTTTAAAATGGTAGGCAAATCGCCGCGGCCGGTACCTGCGACGGTCACCCTAGTCGCACCTGTCCGGTTCCTCGGCCGCCCGTAATCCACCCAAACGTCGTCGGGGCTTGCATGTTGACAAAGTACGTTGATTTCATTGCCTTTATCGGCCTATGAAAACCTCGACTGGCGAAACTTTCAGCCTTTGGACGTCTGATGATCCATGACATAAAACGCATAGTGGGCGCCCTCCACCGCCAGATTTTCCGGCTGCGCTTGGTCCGCGTCACGAGCCAGTGGCAACCAGCGACGCCAAGACCTGCTCCTACGAACCCGACTGTTCGTGTTTCGGCGTTTTTTTCCGAAGCGCTTGGCATCGGCAGCGCCGGGGACATGACAGCAGCGGCGCTGGAAGCCGCGGGCCTGACCGTCATCCGCGAAGATGTCCGTCCTCTGCAGCGGCGTCTCATGACACGCCGGCCCGAACCGTTCGCCGACAACAGCGGCGCCGATGTCTGGCTTATCCACGCCAACCCACCTGAAGCGCGCACCGTCCTTTTCGGTCGCGACCATGTGGTATGGCGCGATCTTTACCGAATCGGCTACTGGACTTGGGAAAGTTCGCTGGCGCCGGCGCAATGGCTGGATACCGCGCGCTGGTTTCACGAAATCTGGGTGCCCTCGCCGTGCGTCCACGACGCCTTTGCCGCCGCCTTCGCAAGTTCGCCCTGGCCCGAAGCCAGCGCCAAGCTGCGGGTCAAGCCGCATCCCGTACCGTCCCTGGCGCGGCGCGAGGGACAGCCCGGCGTCAAGACCGCCCTTACGCTTTTTGATCCGCGCAGCGACATCGAAAGGAAAAATCCCGGCGGCGCTATTGCATCCTGGCTCAGGGCGTTTCCGGAACCCGCCCCGGACGCCCGCCTGATCGTCAAAACCCTGCCGGTCGATGACGGTATCCCTGATTATATTTCGGACATAACCCGCGGACGCAGTGATATCGAGATCCTGTGCCGGACCCTGTCACGGCGCGAAACCGAAGACCTGATCGCCACCAGCGACATTCTTATTTCAATGCATCGTGGCGAAGGCTTCGGACTGACCGTCGCCGAAGCCATGTCGGCCGGATGCGTCGCGCTCGCCACCGGATGGTCCGGAAATATGGCGTTCATGACCACGGAGAATTCCGTGCCTGTGCCGTACCGCCTGGTCCCCGCCAATTCCCGGCACAATGGACCAAAGGCATATTGGGCGGAACCGGACCTCGATGCCGCCGCGCAGGCCCTTCGCAAGCTCGTCAGCGACCATGAACTGCGGTCGCGGCTGGGGCAGCAGGCACGTGAAGATATCTCCACGCTCCACGCCGCGTGGGCAAACGGTGCATTATTTTGTCCCCCTTCATAGCTGAACGAACATGGTAATGATTTCTTGCCAAGTGAAATTTGGCCGACACCTTTCTTTTTCGCACCGCAGCGTCGGGATTCCTCAAACGCAGCGTTTGAGCCATATCGAATGAGGCTCTTGATGTTTAATCGCTTTCACCCGGCCGCGATTCTATTTGCCATATCGCTTGTTTTTCTCGCCGCCTGCGGCAAGAAGGCTGAGGAAGGCAAGGGACGCGGCGCGCGGGGCGCGGCCAGCGTCGGCGTCATGGTCGTCCAGCCCCGTCCGCTGAACCTGACCCAGGAACTGACCGGCCGGACATCGGCGTGGCTGGTTTCGGACGTGCGGCCCCAGGTCGGGGGCATCGTCAAGGCGCGCCAGTTCACCGAAGGTGCCACGGTCACGGCGGGACAGTCGCTTTACCAGATCGATCCGGCGACCTACCAGGCCGATTACGACAGCGCCCTGGCCGCCGAGCAGCAGGCCCAGGCGACAGCGGATGCCGCCGCCTTGCGTTTCGAACGCGCCCAGCAGCTCATTACCATAAAGGCCATCAGCCAGCAGGACTTCGATGACGCCCGCGCCTCGGCCAGGCAGACCGCCGCGCAGCTGGCGTCGGCGAAAGCCTCCGTCCAGCAGGCGCGCATCGCGCTTGGCTATACGAAGGTGGCGGCGCCCGTGTCGGGCCGCATCGGGCGTTCGACAGTCACACCCGGCGCCCTGGTCACCGCCAATCAGGCCACGGCGCTGGCCACCATCCAGGATCTGTCGAAGGTCTATGTCGACATCACCCAGTCGTCGTCCGAAATGGTCCGCCTCAAGCGCGATGTCGCCTCAGGCACCCTCGGCGCGGTCGATCATGCCGACGTCACCCTGACGCTGGACGACGGCTCTGCCTATCCGGTCAAGGGCCGTATCCAGTTTTCCGACGTCAGCGTCGATCCGGCCACCGGCTCGGTCACCCTGCGCGCCGTGTTCGACAATCCGGACGGCCTGCTGCTGCCCGGTATGTTCGTGCGAGCGCGTATCGTCAAGGGCACGGTGTCCAACGGCATACTGGTCCCCCAGCCCGCCGTCATTCTCGACCCCAAGGGCGGGGCCAGCGTCATGATCGCCGGTCCGGACAACAAGGCGCACAAGCGCAATGTCCAACTGGGCGAGATGATCGGCAAGGAGTGGCGTGTCGCCTCGGGCCTCAATCCCGGCGACAAGGTCATCGTCGAAGGGGCGGCCAACCTGAAGGACAAGGGACCGATCAAACCGCGGGCCGTCGCACCTGCCGCCGCTGCGGAGAGATAGTCGCCCATGCTGTCGCGTTTCTTCATCGACCGGCCGATCTTCGCCTGGGTCATCGCCATCGTCATCATGCTGGCTGGCGCCCTGAGCATTACCCGCCTGCCGGTCGAACAGTATCCGGACATCGCCCTGCCCCAGGTGCGCGTCAATGCCAGCTATCCCGGCGCCTCGGCCAAGACGGTCGAGGACAGCGTCACCCAGATCATCGAACAGGGCATGATCGGGCTCGACAGCCTGAAATACATGACCTCGTCTTCGTCCGACAACGGCAGCGCAAACGTCACGCTTGTGTTCGAAGCCGGCACGAATGTCGACGTCGCCCAGGTCCAGGTCCAGAACCAGATCCAGTCGGTGATCAATCGCCTGCCCCAGGATGTGCAGGCGCAAGGCGTGCGCGTGAACAAGGCGTCGAACAACATGCTGATGGTGTTCTCGCTCTATTCGACTGACGGCTCGCTGACCAATGCCGACCTCGGCGATTATCTGGTGTCGAACATCCAGGACACGCTGGGCCGCGTCGACGGCGTCGGCGAAACCAATGTCTTCGGCTCGGGCTACGCCATGCGCATCTGGCTCGATCCCGGCAAGCTGGCCGGCTTCAACCTGACCCCCGCCGACGTGGTGACCGCCATCCGCGCCCAGAACGCCCAGGTTTCCGCCGGCCAGTTGGCGGCGCAGCCGGCGACCGACGACGTAGCGCTCAACGCCACCATCACCTCGCAGTCGCGCCTGACCACGCCGCAGGAATTTTCCAGCATCATCCTGAAGAGCGACGCCGCCGGCGCCACGGTTTACCTGCGCGACGTCGCGCGCGTCGAACTGGGCCAGCAAAGCTACGACTCGTTCAGCAAGATCAACGGCAAGCCGGCATCCGGCATCGCCATCAGCCTGGCGACGGGCGCCAATGCGCTGAAGACCGCCGAGCTGGCCAAGGCCAAGATGAAGGAGCTGTCCGAAAGCTTCCCGTCGAATATCGCCTACGCCATTCCCAACGATTCGACCGACTTCATCAAGCTGTCGATCAAGGAGGTCATCAAGACGCTGGTTGAAGCCATCCTGCTCGTCTTCGTCGTCATGTACCTGTTCCTGCAAAGCTGGCGGGCGACGCTGATTCCGACGATCGCCGTGCCGGTCGTTCTTCTCGGCACCATGGGGATTCTCGCGGCTTTTGGCTTCTCGATCAATCTCCTGACCATGTTCGGACTGGTGCTGGCCATCGGCCTGCTGGTCGACGACGCCATCGTCGTGGTCGAAAACGTCGAACGCGTCATGCACGAAGAAGGCCTATCGCCCAAGGAGGCGACGCGCAAGTCGATGGACGAGATCACCGGTGCATTGATCGGCATCGGCCTGGTGCTGGCCGCCATGTTCGTGCCCATGGCCTTTTTCGGCGGCACGCAGGGCATCATCTACCGCCAGTTCTCGATCACCATCGTCTCGGCCATGGCCCTGTCGGTCGTCGTCGCCCTGGTCCTGACGCCGCCTCTGTGCGCCACCCTGCTCCGGCCGATCGACCACGAGAAAAAAGCAAAGCGCCGCAACCTGTTCGACCGCTTCTTCGGCGGCTTCAACAAGGGCTTCGAAGTGGCCGCCAACCGCTATCGCGGCGGCATCGGCGCCATGATCGCCAGGCCCGTCCGTTATCTCTTCGTCTATGGCGCGGTCATCGCCGCCTGCGGACTGATGTTCCGCATCCTGCCGACCTCCTTCCTGCCCGAAGAAGACCAGGGCATCGTGCAAACCATCATCCAGTTGCCGCCCGGCACCCCGACAAGTGAGACGCGCAAGATCATCGACAAGGTCGGCGCCTATCTCGAAAAGGATCCGACAGCGCGGTACATCTTCGCCCGCACCGGCGGCTCGCAGAACCAGGGTCAGGTCTCCATCCGGATGAAGCCGTTCGAGGAGCGCAAGACGGAAGACATGCGCGTCCCCGCAGTCATCGAACGCGCCCGCAAGGAATTCGCCAAGCCCACCTACGGCGGCGCGCGCATTATCCCGACCCAGCCGCCCGTCGTCCGTTCGCTGGGCGACGCGTCGGGCTTTTCCTTCGTCATCAAGGACGTCGGCGGCGTCGGCCCGGCCGCCCTTCTCCAGGCGCGTAACGATTTCATCAAGCGCGCCGAGGGAGATCCGCGCGTCGGCTCCGTGCGCTCCGGCGGCCAGGACGTGACGCCGCAGCTTAAGGTCGACATCGACAAGACGGCCGCCGGCGCCATGGGCGTCAATGTTTCGGACATCAACGCCATGCTCAGCGCCGCCTGGGGCGGATCCTATGTCAACGACTTCATCGACCGCGGCCGCGTCAAGCGCGTCTACGTCCAGGCCGACGCCCCCTACCGCATGCGGCCCGACGACCTCGGCCGCTGGTACGTGCGTAACCGGGAAAGCCAGATGGTGCCGTTCTCCGCGTTCGGATCGTCGCGCTGGACGACCGGCACGCCAACGCTGGAACGCTACCAGGGTTCGCCTTCGACCGGCGTCCAGGGCATGCCGGCGGACGGCGTGTCCTCCGGCGACGCCATGAACGCCGTCGAGGAACTGGCCCGCGACCTGCCCCAGGGCACGGCGATCGAATGGACCGGCATCTCTCTGCAGGAACGCGAATCCGGCGCGCA
>CBIHPL010000212.1:0-6224 GCA_966212005.1 uncultured Asticcacaulis sp. | reverse complement strand
TGGCCGACGACGATGCGCGGCTTAACCCCGACTTCGTGGATATAGGTGCCGAGACCAAGACCCAGGGCCTGGACGCCGAGATAGTTGAGGTCGTCGCCGAACAGCCAGCGCGCGTCGTATTCGCGGAAACCGGTGGGCGCCACGACGGCGTTGGTTTCGTAGTCGTAGGAGTTCGGCTTCACGCCGACCTTGGGAAGCAGGGACATCGGATTTCCTTAGGCTTGGAAGAAGGGCAGCAGGGCTTCACGGGCAGCCGCGCCCAGTTGGGGGTGTTTCAGGGCCAGGGCGACATTGGCGCGTAAGAGGCCGATCTTGTCGCCGCAGTCATAGGTGACGCCGTCATATTCGAGGGCGTGGAAGCTTTGCGTTTCCATGAGACGGGCCATGGAGTCCGTCAACTGGATTTCGTTGCCGGCGCCGCGTTCCTGGTTGGCCAGCAGTTCGAAGATTTCCGGTTGCAGGATATAGCGGCCTGAAACGATCAGGTTCGACGGGGCGGTGCCCTTAGCCGGCTTTTCGACCATGCCGGTCATCTTGTTCAGACGGCCATCCTGCTTTTCCAGCGCGACAACGCCGTACTGATGTGTCTGGTCGTGCGGGACGGGTTCGACGACGATGATATTGCCGCCGACTTCGTCATAGGCGTTGATCGCCTGCTTGAGCGCCGAGACTTCGGCATCCATGACCATGTCGGGGAGAATGACGGCGAAGGGCTCATCGCCGATGATGTCGCGGGCACACCACACGGCGTGACCCAGACCGTTCGGCTGCATCTGGCGGACGAAGCTCATCTCGCCGGGCTTGGGCAGTTCGGCCATAAGCTCGTCGAGAATGGCGGTCTTGCCCTTGGCCTTGAGCTGCGATTCCAGTTCGAGCTGGTGATCGAAATAGTCTTCGATGGCGCCCTTGGCGCGGCCTGTCACGAAAACGAAGTGCTCGATGCCCGCGGCGCGCGCTTCGGCCACCACATAGGAGAGGATCGGCCGATCGACGACATTGAGGAGTTCCTTAGGCACAACCTTTGTGCCGGGAAGAACGCGGGTTCCCAGTCCTGCGACGGGGACAACGGCTTTTCGCACGCGCTTATTGGGCAAGACAACCTCTTAAAAAAGCAAAAGTTTTGTGACGGGTACTGACTTGACGGAACCTTATGCGCGGTCCGGCTACAGGATAGAATGCTGCACTGCAAACAGCAATATGCAAATAAAGATTCAATAAGGAGCTGATAGAGGGCAACCGTTACCAAACGGCAAATCGCGGGGCGTTTTTCCCCAGGCGTCAGACATCAATCAGCTTTTCGCGGTCTTGGGACTTGTAATAAATAAATTTGTAATATTTATTTACCGGCAACGGCGCACCAAGGCGCCAAGGGAGATAAACCAATGAACTTTGTCCGATCCGCTGCGCTGAGTGCGCTTCTTGCCGGTGCCAGCCTGGCGCCGCTTACCGTTCTGGCGCACGAATCGCTGGAACTGACCGCACCCAAGCCCAATCTGGCGCCAACCCCGCCCATGGGCTGGAATTCATGGAACAAGTTCGCTTGCGACATCAACGAAGCCAAGGTGAGGGCGGTCGCGGACGCCATGGCGTCGAGCGGCATGAAGGACGCCGGTTACCAGTATATCGTCATCGACGATTGCTGGCAGAAGGACCGCGCGGCCGACGGCACCATTCAGGCTGATCCCGAAAAATTTCCGTCCGGCATCAAGTCTCTGGTCGACTATGTCCACGCCAGGGGGCTGAAGTTCGGTCTTTATTCGGATGCAGGCGTCAAGACCTGCGGTGGCCGCCCAGGCAGCGCGGGTTATGAATTCCAGGATGCGCGCACCTACGCCGCATGGGGCGTGGACTATCTCAAATACGACTGGTGCTATACCGGCACGCGCAACGCTGAAGCGGCCTATACCTTGATGGCCAAGGCATTGCGGGCCTCGGGCCGCGATATACTGCTGTCGATCTGCGAGTGGGGCGACAACAAGCCGCGCGAATGGGCGGGCAAGGCCGGGCATATGTGGCGCACGACGGGCGACATCCGTGATTCCTGGAGCGAGAGCAAGGGCTATAGCCACTCACTGCTGGCCATTCTCGACATGCAGGCCGATCTCTGGAAGGATTCGGGACCCAACCAGTGGAACGATCCGGACATGCTGGAAGTCGGCAATGGCGGGATGACGGCGACCGAATACAAGGCGCACTTTTCACTGTGGGCGATTCTGGCAGCGCCGCTTATCGCCGGCAACGACCTGGCGACCATGACGCAAGAAACGCACGACATCCTGACCAACAAGGACGTCATCGCTGTCGACCAGGATCCGCTGGGCATCCAGGGACGCCGCATCGTCGACGATGGCGATTACGAGGTCTGGGCGCGGCCGCTCAAGGGCGGTGACCGGGCCGTCGTGTTGTTCAATCGCTCAGGTGCCGCCAAGGAAATGTCGGTCGACTGGGAGAGCCTGCAACTGCCGGCCGGGATGAAGGCCGACGCCAAGGACCTGTGGACCAAGGAAATCAAGAAGGGCGTGAAGGGCAAGTTCACCGCCACCGTGCCGTCACATGGCGCGGTGATGATCCGTCTGACGCCGAAGGTTTAGCGAGTTGGATTGGCGGCGACAAACGCCGCCAATCGCAAGTCGAGCCGGAGTTGCAGTAACGCAACTGCAATCACAACAGCTCCCGCAACGTGAGGGGCCAGTTGTGCCAGTTGACCGTTGGACGATTCGAACGGTTTCATGAAAATCACCAAAAGCGCGGCAATCAACGGGATCGGAAGGAGTAAGTTGAGGATGGAATCGCGCCGGGCTCGTTTTATTGCCGCAGAACTATCATAGTAGTTGTAGATGCGGTTTTTTGTGAAGGCGAGGAACAAGCCGACATAAACCATACCTGCTGTTGCCAGTGCCAGATGCGTCCAATCGACTATATTTGCATTCGCGAATTCTGCCGGGATCCAGCCAACCTTGATCGCGATGTATACGGAAGCCGTAAGCACAACCAAAAATCTGACCACAGCAACCCAGCCGGGACTATGGCGTACTTCAATAGCTGTGTGCATCGCTTCCTCTTTGCTATCTCATTAATGTAATGCGTGGACGAAAAAATCCCTCTGCGCTTAAGAAATTATATTAATGCGAACTACGCGGCCGCTGTCGCGGCCTCGGCGGCTTCGATCATCTTGAGCGATTCGTGCAGGATCGCTTCCGAAGCCTTCTCGGCCGCCACCGGATCGCCCTTTTCGATGGCGATCAGGATAGCTTCGTGCGACGCGATGCTTGCGGTGTGGCCGGAAATCTTGTTGGTGAGCTGGATCGACAGGCGCAGGGCATTGTTGATCAGGGGCTTCAGCCGCATGAAGAACGGATTGCCCGAGGCCTTGAGAATGGCGACATGGAAGTCGATATCGGCCTGAAGCGCGGCGTCCTGATCGCCGGCGGTCGAGATCATGGCTTCCAGGCCTTCGCGAATCGCCGCGATCGCCAGACGGTCCTGAACCTCGGCGGCCAACGCCGCGGCCGTTGGCTCGATCGCCAGACGCATCTGGGTGAATTCGAGGAAGATCTTGTTCGAAAAGGGCCGTTCCATCAGCCAGCGCAGGACGTCCGGGTCCAGCAGGTTCCAGTTCTCGACAGGCTCGACCCGGGTGCCCTGGCGTTGCCGCGACGACAGCAACCCCTTGGCCGACAACATCTTGACGGCTTCGCGCATGACGGTCCGGCTGGCGCCGTATCGGACGCACAATTCGGCTTCGGTCGGAAAACCGGTTCCTTCGAATTCGCCCCTGACGATGGACTGGCCAAGCGACGCCAACAATCCATAGGCGAGGCTGACGCCGAGTTCCGAACGCATTTGACTGCCTTTATCTCTGTAGTGGCCGAGTCGCCCGGGCCTTGTTTTATTAGCTTATAGACGACAAGCGCTTAAAAAACACAAATGCGATTTCAGACTTGCCTGATACCGCTATCAGATTATAGTACAAATTTCACTGATAAAGAAACGCGTCACAGATAAACGCGATAAGGGAGTAAGCGATGGCTTTTGGCAGAACGTGCCGGACGGTAGCATTTGGCCTGGTGACGACAGCGCTGTCAGTTGTGCCCGCATTTGCACTGGCCGCCGACAAGCCGATTCCGCAATTCGTCCAGAAGAACGGCAAGCATACCCTGATGGTCGATGGCGCACCGTTCATTATTCTGGGCGGCCAGGCCAACAATTCCAGTAACTATCCCGATACGCTGGCCAAGGTGTGGCCCGCGATCAGGGACCTCAATGCCAACACCCTGGTCATGCCGGTGGCGTGGGAGCAGATCGAACCCACCGAAGGCAAGTTCGATTTCAGCTTTGTCGATACGCTGGTCAGGGAGGCGCGCGCCAACAATGTCCACCTGAGCAGACTGTGGTTCGGCACGTGGAAGAATACCGGGCCCAGCTACACGCCGTCCTGGGTCAAGCTTGACAACAAGCGTTTCCCGCGCCTGACCAACAAGGACGGCTCGCTGTCCTACGCGCTGTCGCCTCATTATAAGACGACGCTGGATGCAGATAAAAAGGCCTACGCCGCCCTGATGAACCACATCAAGGCGATCGATACCGCCGAGCGCACCGTCATCATGATGCAGGTTGAAAACGAAGTCGGCGTCTATGGCACCGAACGCGATTACTCGCCGGTGGCCAACAAGCTGTTCGCCCAGCCGGTGCCACCCGCCCTGATCAAGCAGATGGGCGATCGCGCGCTGAAAAAGTCCGGCACCTGGTCCGAGGTCTTCGGCAAGCACGCCGATGAATATTTCCACGCCTGGCACATGGCCGCCTACTGCAACGAGGTCGCCGGTGCGGGCAAGGCGGCATACGGCCTGCCGGCCTATATGAACGCCGCGCTGAAAGACCCGCTCAATCCGGAACAGCCGGCAGGCTCCTATGCCTCGGGCGGTCCAACCTACAATGTCATCGACATCTACAAGGTGGCGGCGCCTCAGATCGATCTTCTGGCGCCCGATCTCTATTCGCCGGGATCGCAATCCTACGAAGCGACGCTCAAGTGGTACAAGCGTCCCGACAACGCCCTCTATGTCGCTGAAAGCGGCAACAAGCCGACCTATGCCCGCTTCATCTTCTCGGCGCTTGGGCAGCAGGCGATCGGGTTCGATCCGTTCGGTTTCGATTATACGGGATACTCCAACTATCCGCTGGGTACGATTGAGACGGATCGCAAGCTCGTCGAGCCGTTTGCGCCACTATATAAGCTGTTCGGCGACATGAACCGCGTCTGGGCGAAGCTGAGCTATGAGGGCCAGGTGTGGGGCGTCTCCGAGCCTGACGACCATTCGGCGCAGAGCCTCGATTTCGGGCCTAAGTGGAATGCCAAGGTGACCTATCGCCAGTGGCAGTTCGGCATGCCGGAGTGGGATCCGCAGAACAAGAACGGCTTCCCCGAAGGTTCGGATGTGCCCTCCGGCGGCATCGCAGTGGCCAAATTGTCTGAGAACGAATTCCTCGTGGCCGGTCACAATGCCCGCATCAGCTTCGGCGCCGGTCCGGCCAACAAGGACAAGGGCATGGTGCTCGACCGCGTCGAGGAAGGCCATTACGATGCGACCGGCCAATGGGTCATGCAGCGTGTGTGGAACGGCGACCAGACCGACTACGGTCTCAACTTCAAGGACCAGCCGCGCCTGTTGAAGGTGCGGTTGGGAACGTACGACAAGAATTAAGACCCCGCTCCCGAGACGGGAAAACAGCACAACGGACACAGTCTTTCAGGGAGACTATTATGAATTCAGCGATCAAATGGGTTTCGGTTTCGGCACTCGCCCTTTGCCTGTCGGCGGGCGCGGCCATGGCCGGCAGCTACGAAAAAACGGCCACGGGCATTGTGGTAAAGCCCGACACCGGCAGCGCCAAGGAGGTGCGGCTGGAGGTCATGACGGACTCGATCATCCACGTCCTGGCGGTTGACGATCCGGCGAGGCAGCAGATCGAATCGCTGATGGCGGTCGCGAAGCCGGCCGGCAGCTTTACCGTCAAGGACGGCAAGGACAGTGTCCTGATCGACGCCGGCAAGGCCTCGGCCCGGGTATCGCTCAAGGACGGCCTGGTAACCTTTTATAATGACAAAGACCAGGCCGTGATGACCGGCGCCAAGGCCGCGATCACGCCTGTGACGGTCGAAGGCAAGCCGTATGTGTCGACCTTCGCCCAGTTCAACCGGGGCACGGATGACAGCTTCTACG
>CBIHPL010000211.1:0-6229 GCA_966212005.1 uncultured Asticcacaulis sp. | reverse complement strand
CCTAGTCGCCACGCTCGGCCTGGCTTCCTGCGCGGCCATACCGCCCTCCACCACGCAAACCCCGATTGACGCCACCAGCCTGGCCAGCGCCGAAACCCTTAAGGGTGAGACCGGCACATGGCCGCAGACGCAGTGGTGGAAGGGGTTCAACGACCCGCAGCTCAACGTCCTGATCGATGAAGCCCTGGCCAATTCGCCCGACATGAAGACCGCACGCGCCCGCATTCAAAAAGCGACGGCCGTCTTTGATCAGGTCAAGGCCGTGCGTTCGCCGACCCTGACGCTCAATGGCTCCGTCGACGCCGCCAAGTCGTCCGTCAATATGGGCTTTCCCGATGCATTCAAGGCTTTCCTGCCGGACGGCTACTGGTACGCCGATCGCGTGACCCTCGACGCCAATTACGATCTCGATCTGTGGGGCAAACACAAGGCTGCGTCGAAAGGCGCGCTGAGCCAGGCCCAGGCCGCGGCGCTTGACGCCGAAATGGCCCGCCAGAACCTGGCCGGCGCCATCAGCCGTGCCTATGTCGAACTGGATCGCCTTTATCAGGAACGCGACGACCTGGCCGAAATCGGCGAGGGCGCGGACAAACGCGTCGAACTGGTCCAGGCGCGTCTCGACCACAACCTCGACACCACCGACAACCTGCTTGATGCACAAAACGACCAGGCCCAGGTCGCTCAGCGTCTGTCGGCGATCAACGGCGCCATCCGCATCCAGAGCAACCTGATCGCGGCCCTGACCGGTGCCGGTCCCGACCGCGCCCTGTCCTTGACGCGCCCGCAACTGGCCCCGGCCGCGACCGACAGCCTGCCGTCGGACGTTCGCCTTAACCTGCTGGGCCGCCGCCCCGACATCCAGGCCGCCCGCCTGCGCGTCGAAGCCGCCGGCCAGCAGATCAAATATTACAAGGCCGACTTCTCCCCGAACATAAAGCTGAACGCCTATTTCGGCCTGCAGGCCCTGGGCAAGGATGGTCTCGGCCTCGACGCCCTGACCGCCAAGGGCTCGGACATCGGCAGCATCGGCCCGGCCATCAGCGTGCCCCTGTTCAAGGGCGGGCAGTTGCGGGCGCAATACCGCTCGGCCGAAGCCGACTACAACGAAGCCGTCGCTGCTTACGACAAGGTCCTGACCGAAGCCCTGCACGACGTCGCTGACGCCGCCGCGGGCACGCAGTCGACCTCTGACCAGTTGCGACAGGCCCACGCCCGCGTCGCTTCGGCCAAGGGCACCTACGACAACTCAAAGGCCCGACAGGCCCGGGGGCTCGACACGACGATTGATGTCCTGCGTGCCCACTCGCTGCTGCTTTCGGCCGAGCTCGAGGAAAACAACCTCAGGGCCCAGGCCTACAACGACCGCATCCGTTTCATCGCCGCGCTGGGCGGCGGTTTCCAATCGAATTAATCTGTAAGGCATCCTCCCATGGCCGACGATTCCGCCCCCAAGCTCGACAAGTCCACCGAGCAATCCGCCCCCGCAGGCGCCCCTGTCGCCGCAACCAAGCCCGCCGGCAACCCGCGCCGCCGCCAGCTGTTCATGATCTTCGGCGGCGTTGTTGCGCTCGCCGCCGCAGCCTTTGGCGTCTACCACGTCATCGAAGGCGGCAAGGCGGTCGAAACCGACAATGCCTATGTCGAAGCGTCCTCCGCTGCTGTGACACCTCTGGTATCCGCCCCGGTCAAGGAAGCCAACATCAACGACACCAAGATCGTCAAACAGGGCGAAGTGCTGGTCGTCCTCGACGACACCGACGCCCGCCTGGCCCTTGCCCAGGCCGAAGCCCAGCTTGAACAGGTCAAGCGTCAGGTCCAGGGCTACTACTCGACCGACGCCACCCTGGCCGCCCAGACCGCCGCCGCCCAGTCGCAGGTCGTTTCGGCTCAGGCTGCTGTCGACCAGGCCCAGAAGGCGTATGACGACCGCCGCAACCTGGCCGCCATCGGCGCCGTCGCAGGCGAGGACCTGACCAACGCCAAGACGACCCTCGACCGCGCCGTCGCTGCACTCAATGCGACCAAGGCGCAGGCCTCGGCCGCGCAGGGCCAGCGCGCCACCAATGCCGCGCTGATCTCCGGCGGCGATGTCGACAGCAATCCGCAGGTCAAGCTGGCCCAGGCCCGCGTCGATCAGGCGAAGCTTGATCTCGACCGCACGGTCATCCGCGCCCCGATCTCGGGCGTCATCGCCAAGAACACGGTTGAGGTCGGCCAGCGTGTCCAGGTCGGCACCCCGCTCATGACCATCGTGCCGATCGACAACGCCTATGTGAACGCCAACTTCAAGGAAGTTCAGTTGAAAAAGGTCGCCATCGGCCAGCCGGTCGAACTGACATCGGACCTCTATGGCTCGTCGGTCAAGTACCACGGCAAGGTCGCGGGCCTGTCGGGCGGTACGGGTTCGGCCTTTGCCATCATCCCGGCGCAGAACGCCACCGGCAACTGGATCAAGGTCGTCCAGCGCTTGCCGGTGCGTGTTGCGCTTGATCCGAAGGAACTGAAGGAACACCCCTTGCGCGTTGGCATGAGCATGAAGTCCAAGATCGACATCAGCGGCACGCGCTAAGCGAACCTGCCCCCACCACCGCACCTCGACAGCACGCTGCCGTCGTCCGGTGGCAGGGGCCTTATCAAGTCTCCAATAAAGGACCTGGCCCATGTCCGGCGCCACGACCACGGCAGGCACCCTGCCCGCTTCCGAACCCAAGCCGTTGACCGGCATAACCTTGTGGCTGTGCGGCATCCTTTTGGCGCTCGCCAACTTCGTCGCCATTCTCGACGTCTCGATCGCCAATGTTTCGGTGCCGAACATCGCCGGAGCTTTAGGCGTTTCGACCTCGCAAGGCACTTGGGTCATCACCTCGTACGCCGTCGCCGAAGCGATCGCCGTGCCGCTGACCGGCTGGCTGGCGGCGCGTTTCGGCACGGTGCGCGTCTTTTCCACCGCCCTGATCGGCGTTGGCTTTACGTCGCTGATGTGCGGCCTGGCGCCCAATCTCGACGTGCTGATCCTGGGCCGCATCCTGCAAGGCCTGTGCGGCGGTCCGCTGATGCCGCTGGCCCAGACCCTGCTTCTGACTATCTTCCCGCCGAAGCTGCGCCCCGCCGCCATGTCGATCTGGGCTATCACCACGCTGGTGGCACCTGTCGCCGGGCCGGTGCTCGGCGGCACGCTGTGCGACAATTTCGGCTGGGGCTCGATCTTCCTGGTCAATATTCCGATCGCCATCGGCGCCGGCTTCCTGGTCTGGCGCATGCTGTCGCGCTATGAAACCCGGACCATCAAGGCCCGTATCGACTTTATCGGCCTGGCTTTGCTGGTCCTGTGGGTCGGTGCGCTGCAACTGATGCTCGACCTCGGCAAGGAGAATGAATGGTTCTCGTCGCCGCTGATCGTCGGCCTGGCCCTGGTCGCCTTCCTCGGCTTCGTTGCCTTCGTCATCTGGGAGCTGACCGACGAAAATCCGATCGTTGATCTCAGGATATTCCGGCATCCCGGCTTCTCACTGGCCATGGTGTGCATGGCGCTGATGATCGGCTCCTTCTTCGCCATCAACGTGCTGGGGCCGCTATGGATGCAGGGCAATCTCGGCTGGACAGCCAGCTGGGCCGGCAATGCGACGGGCGCCATCGGCATCCTGGCCATCTTCGCCGCCCCGATCGCCGCACAGTTGGCCGCCCGCTACGATCCGCGCAAGATCATCTTCTTCGGTGTCATGTGGCTAGCCCTCATCACCTTCATGCGCGGCCAGGCTACGACCGACATGAACTTCATGAGCATCACGGTGTGGATATTCCTGGCCGGCGCCGGCATGCCCTTTTTCTTCATGCCGCTGATCCAGGTGTCCATGGGGTCGGTACTGCCTTCCGAAGTCGCTTCCGCGGCCGGCCTGCAGAACTTCATCCGCACCATGGCGGGCGCGGTGGCGACCTCCTTCGTCACTACGGCCTGGGAAAACTCGGCCAATGCCAACCACGCCCAGATGGTCAACAATTTGCCCAATGCCGAAGCGGCGGTGCAAACCATGACGCAGCAGGGCCTGCCGCACGAAGTGGCGCTGGAAAGCTTCAACCGAATGGTCGAAAGCCAGGCGCTGATGATCGCAACCAATGAAATCTTCATGGGCGCGGCTGTCGTATTTGCCCTATGCGCCACGCTTGCCTGGACCCTGCCGCGCCCGAAAGGCCCGGTCGATATGAGCAGTGCGCATTAACCTGGGCGCTGCCATTCAATCCTCGCCATCCCCCCGGCGAGGCGTCACGGTGGACCGTGACAGGAGGGAGCGGCTTCCCGGCCCGCTCCCTCCATTTATTTCCGGCGTAGGTGTGCGTGGCCCCGATCTTAAGAAGTATGTCCACAGATTGCACAGATGCGCGCGAACGCGCGCCACACAGATTATCCGTGCAGACTGACAAGACCGCACCTGATTGTACAAAAAGCCGACAGCGCTTTGCGCTGTCCCTAATTCCCAATCGGGCACGATAGCTTCTACACGCTCGGATAATCTGTGCGGCTGTGCCCTGGCACAGCCATCTGTGCAATCTGTGGATACCCTTGCCTTCAATTCGCCCGCGCTCCGCACTGGCAAATTGTGATCACATTTGTTATCGGTTGGCTCCAAACCGGAGCCGTCCCATGAGCCACAATGCCGATCTTGCCGCCCGCCGAGCCGCTGCCGTCCCGCGCGGGGTCGGCCACGCCACTTCGCTGTATGCGGGGCGTGCGGAAAATGCCGAGCTGTGGGATGCCGACGGCAGGCGCTTCATCGACTTCGCCGGCGGCATCGCCGTGCTGAATACCGGACACCGCCACCCGAAAGTTCAGGCTGCTGCCATGGCACAGATGAACGCCTTTACGCACACCGCCTTCCAGGTCGTGCCTTACGAGGCCTACATCGCTCTGGCCGAGCGTCTGAACGCCCTCGCGCCTGTCGCCAAACCCGCCAAGTCGGTCTTCCTGACGACCGGGGCCGAAGCTGTCGAAAACGCCGTCAAGATCGCCCGCGCCTATACGAAACGCGATGGCATCATCGCCTTCACCGGCGGGTTCCACGGCCGCACTGCCTTAACATCCGCCCTGACCGGCAAGGTCGTGCCGTACAAGAAGGACCTGGGGCCGCAGCAGCCCGGCGTCTACCACCTGCCCTTCCCGGTAGAAGCCCACGGCATCGACACCACCGATACGCTGAAAATGCTCGACTACCTGTTCAAGGCCGATATCGCGCCGGATGCGGTCGCCGCCATCATTATTGAGCCCGTCCAGGGCGAAGGCGGCTTCCTGATCACCCCGCCGGAGCTGATGAGCGCCCTGCGCAAGATCTGTGACGAGCATGGCATCCTGCTGATCGCCGACGAGGTCCAGACCGGCTTTGGCCGCACCGGCAAGCTGTTCGCCATGGAGCATTACGACGCCAGGCCCGACCTGATGACCATGGCCAAGTCGCTGGCCGGCGGTTATCCGCTGTCGGGTGTCGTCGGCCGCGCAGACGTCATGGACGCGCCGGTAGTCGGCGGCCTTGGCGGCACCTATGGCGGCAACCCGGTCGCCTGCGCCGCGGCGCTGGCCGTGCTCGACGTCATCGAAGAGGAAAAGCTGCTCGACGCCGCCAATGCTCAAGGGGCCAAAATCAAGGCGCGGCTGGAAGCTTTGAGCCGCCGCAACGACATTGTACCCATGAGCGCCATCCGCGGCCTGGGCGCCATGATCGCCTTCGACATCGTGACCGGGCGCGGCGGACATACACCCGATGCCGTCGCCGCCAGGGCCGCGTGCATGAAGGCGCAGGAAAACGGCTTGATCCTTTTGTCATGCGGCGTCTACGCCAACACGATCCGCATCCTGTGTCCCTTGACCGCCAGCGACGCCATTCTCGATGAAGGCTTCGACAAGCTGGAACTGGCCCTGGCGATCTAGCCCAGCGCCCTGACAAAGATATTGGCGGTCAAACGGCCACGTCTTGGATCGGGGCTAAAATTGAAATTCTCAGGTATAATCCCGGTGTGCAGTATGCGCCCGGGATATATGGCGGCGCGATTGAAGCGGGCCTCGACGCTTGCCAGCTCGATAAAGCCGCTGCGATCTCCCGAATGATAACCGCCAGGGACACCGTATTCACGAATGTCCATTTCCCGTGCCCTGGCGTACGCTTCAAGGCGATTGTCCGTCAGCGTCTCAAAACCCGTCCGCGCGTGCTTGTAAAAAGCAGTGCCGCCACTCGGCCCCTTT
>CBIHPL010000210.1:0-6269 GCA_966212005.1 uncultured Asticcacaulis sp. | reverse complement strand
CACAGCCGAGGCCTGGACCTGGCTGCATCAGGGCGCCTTCCGCGCGACGCCGCTGGATATCAAGGCTGAGGCCGACACCCTTATGCTGCAAGGGATAAACCACTTCGTCGCCCACGGCTGGCCCTACTCGCCGCCGGACGCGGAAAAGCCCGGCTGGGCCTTCTATGCGGCGGCGGTCTTTAACGACGCGAATCCGTGGTGGCCCGTCATGGCCGACGTAAACCTCTATCTCCAGCGCATGTGTGCGCTGTTGCGGCAGGGCGAACCGGTTGCGGATGTGGCGATATTCCTGCCGCAGGACGATGCCTTGTCGGCATCGAAGCCCGGCAATGTGACGATCAACGGCAATCTCGGGAGTTTTGTCACAAAGACGCTGACGGAGCAGATCCTCGATGCCGGCTTCAACTTCGACTATGTCGATGCCGAAGCCCTGGACGCGCCGGGCTTTCGGCACAGGGTGCTGGTCCTGGCCAGGGTCGATCGCATCGACCTGAGGACTTATGAGCGCATCGAGGCGTTCGCCAAGGCGGGCGGTGTGGTTATTGCCGTCGATCGTCTGCCTGCGAATGCCGCCGGTCTGTGGCATGCCCGGCAGGATCGCGAAACCATCCTGGCCATTACCGGCCGGCTGTTCAGCAGGGGCGCGGTCGCCGAGGCCGGCCTGGGTGAGGCGTTGAAGGCCGCCATTACCCCGGATGTTGCGGGCCTGCCGCCGCAGGTCGGCTTCGTGCACCGGAAACTGCCCGCCGGCGATCTTTATTTCATCGCCAATACCGGCAATACGGCCGTCACCCAGGTGCCGCGGTTTCGGGCGGGTATGGCGGGCCAGGTCTGGAATCCGAAAGACGGCACGGCATGCGCCTGGAACGCCCAGCAGATTCGCCTGGCCCCGTATGAGTCGTGCGTCGTCGTTCTTGGCGCCGCAGCGTCAGCCAGGGTTGAGGCTGCCACCAGGGCCGCGGCGGTATCGCGCCCGCTGAATGACGGCTGGTCGATCGCTTTCGAAGGGCAGGCGGCCAGGCCGCTCGAACAGTTCGTGTCGTGGACGGACATGCCGGGAATGGCGCACTATTCCGGCGCTGCGACATACAGTCTCGATATCGCCTTGAGCCAGGCCGATATCAAGGCCGGCCTCACCCGTCTTAACCTGGGCGAGGGTCAGGCCGTTCCGGAACCGGCGGGCCGCCGCAACGGCTCTCAGGCGTGGCTGGATGCGCCCGTCCGCGATGCCGCCGAAGTCTTCGTCAATGGCCGGCGGGTGGGATCGGTATGGTCGGCACCATTCACCATCGATCTGAAAGGCTTTCTCAAGGCCGGATCGAACCGGCTCGAGATCCGCGTCGCCAATACGGCGGCCAACCTTATGGCCGGCCGGGCGCCGGTGGATTTCAGCGCGCTCACGGAAAAGTACGGCGAGCGCTTCAAGATGCAGAATGTCGATAACCTGTCGCCGCAACCGTCAGGCCTGCTGCGGGTTCCGGTTCTGGAGGCCGCAGATGCGTCGATAGTTGGAAAATAAGTCGCACTTAATGTCGAGGGCGCTCGCAAGCAGCCTATTGCCTGCCACTCAAAAAAATAATACAAATTTCCACTCGTCCGCAGAACCGGTCTTTAGGCCGCATAAACTGGGCAGGGCGCGCCGTTACAGTGTTCGTACGGACAGGCATAAGGCGGGGCCAGCGGCTGTATTGCCATGGTTTCCGGCGCTCGATCTGCATGAATATGCCGAATATTTTCAGTCCAACGGCCTGTCGGCTTTTACCATCTGGACGCGGTTCATATTTTCTGTTTCTGTATATGGACCTGCGGTTCTATAAATGATACGCATTAAATAATCATATTATAAATCCCGGAGACGGGGGCGGAAGGCTGTCGATGTATGACCGCGTATATTATGCAACCCACCCGGACTCCGTCCGCGACGCCTCACAGAACGATCTCAGGGATCGTTATCTCATAACGGATCTCTTCAAGTCCGGCGAATTGACGTTGAACTACGTCCACCAGGAGCGGCTGGTCATCGGCGGGGCCGTGCCGTTGGGCCTGCCCATCGACCTGCCCGTGTCTGCGGAGCCCGAATCGCTGGCCGGCCAGCCCTTCCTCGCCAACCGCGAAATGGCCGCGGTGAATGTCGGCCAGGCGGCAGGGTCGGTGCGCGTCGACGGCCAGGTCTTTTCGCTGGAGCCGAATGACGCACTGTATATTGCCAGGGGCGCCGAAAGTGTCTCGTTTGCGTCGGATGACGCCGGCGCGCCCGCCCGGTTCTATCTCGCCTCGACGCCGGCGCACCGGGCGTTCGAAACGAAGCATATCCCGATTGCCTCCGCCAATCCGCTCAAGCGGGGAGAAAAGGCTGCCGCCAACAGCCGGACCATCTATCAACTGGTCGTGCCGGGCGTCTGTCAGTCGGCGCAGCTGCTTGTCGGCCTGACGATCCTGGAGCCCGGCAGCGTCTGGAACACCATGCCGCCACACCTGCACGACCGGCGGTCGGAGGTCTATTTCTACTTCGATCTGGAACAGCCGGGCTGCATAATGCATTTCATGGGCAAGCCGCAGGAGATGCGGCATATCGTGGCGGGAAACGAGCAGGCGGTCATCTGCCCGCCGTGGTCGCTGCATGCCGGCGCGGGAACGTCGCGGTATGCCTTCATCTGGGCGATGGGCGGCGAAAACCTCGACTATAACGACATGAACAATCTCGATATCTGTCAGTTGAAATAATCCAGCACGGATGTGCACCCGACGGCACGATCCAAAAAAATGGAGAGGGAACATCATGAAAAACCGAATGCTGGTCACTGCTGCCGCAGCTGTCCTGCTGTGCGCCGGCCTTGGCAGCCGCGCCGAAACCGCCCGCCCTGTGGCGGAAGCGGCCGTTCCTTACCGGACGAACGACGTCATGGCGCTGGCCGAGCACGTCGCCAATTACCAGATCGCCAACATGGCCGGCGGCGCCATTCCGGCCAAGGCGTCTCCGGACACACCCAACAGGACGGGATGGGTGCAGGGGGCTTTGTTTGTCGGCCTGACGGAGATGGCCGATCATTCGAAAAACCCGATCTACAGGCAGACCATCCTGGCGCGCGGCCAGGCGAACAAGTGGCAGCTGGGGCCGACAATCTATCATGCCGACGACCATGTGATCGGCCAGTCCTATCTGTGGGCGTCGCAGAACGGAGCGGGGCCTGAGGCCATCGGGCCTCTTAAGGAAAGATTCGACACCATTCTTGCCTTCCCGCCGGAAGTCGATCTGAAACACCGCGAATATACCGATCCGCGAGGAGTGGACTGCGACGAGCGCTGGTGCTGGTCGGACGCCCTGTTCATGGCGCCGGCGGCCTGGCTCGAGCTGTCGAAAGTGACGGGCGATGCGAAATATGCCGACTACGCCAAGAAGGAATTCATTGCGACGACGGACTACCTCTACGACCCGCAGGAGCACCTCTATTTCCGCGACTCGCGCTTCTTCGAGCGGCGCGGGCCGGACGGCGAGAAGGTGTTCTGGAGCCGGGGCGACGGCTGGGTTTTCGCCGGGCTGGCCCGGATGATACCGCTCCTGCCCGAGGGGGATCCTGCGCGCGTCCGCATGGAAACCGTTTTCAGGGAGATGGCTGTGAAGCTGAAGGCCATCCAGAAACCGGACGGCTACTGGTCGCCGTCCCTTCTGTCCGACCCCGCCAAGTCCCTGCCGGAATCGAGCGGCACCGGCTTCTTCACCTATGGCTTTGCATGGGGCATCAAGGCAGGACTGCTCAGCCAGGCCGATTATGAGCCGGTCGTCCGCAAGGGCTGGGCCGCGCTGGTGCGCTCGGTCCACCCGGACGGCAAGTTCGGCTGGGTCCAGCCTGTGTCCGACCGCCCGGAAAGCGTCAGCTATGACGATACGCAATTCTATGGCGTCGGCGCATTTTTGCTGGCTGCGACGGCTGTTGCCGATCTTAACCTGAAGCCCGGCAAATAAGAGGGAGGCTGACCATGCAAAGACGAGACTTCATCCTGTCCATGGCGGGCGGAGCGGCAGCCGTCGGCGCTACAGCGGCTTCGGCAGCCAGGCCGGCAAAGCCGCCAAAGATGGAGGCCGACCGCGCCTACATGGCCGGCCTGCTGCAAAAGATGGCCGAGCCGGTGCTGACGAACATGGCAAGGGGGCAGCTCAAGGCCAGCTTCCCCATCGAGGTCAGTCCGATATGGGACGGACGCGACAGGAATGTCGCCTATATGGAATGTTTCGGCCGCCTGATTTCCGGGCTGGCGCCGTGGCTGAGCCTGCCGCCGACCGATACGGCCGAAGGGCGGGTCCGGCAAAGCCTGACCGACGCGGCTGTTCAGGCTTACGTCCATTCCGTCGATCCGCAAAGCCCGGACTATCTTCTGTGGGCTGGTCATGGTCAGGCGCTTGTCGATTCGGCCTACTTCACCAATGCGCTTATTCGCGCGCCCAAACAGTTGTGGGAGCCGCTCGACGCCACGACGAAGGCGCGCATCATCAAAGAGGTGAAGGGTCTACGCCGGGTGTCGCCGCCCTATACCAACTGGCTTTTGTTCGCAGCCATGAACGAGGCCTTTCTCCTTATGGTGGGTGAGGACTGGGACCCGATGCGCGTCGACCTCTCCATCAAGAAGATGGAGGAATGGTATGTGGGTGACGGCTGGATCGCCGACGGCGCCCGGTTCCATTTCGACTATTACAACTCGTACGTCATCTATCCGATGATGATCGAGATCCTGGAGATTCTGGTCAAACACGAGGCGAAGTTCAACAATCTGAAGCCGTCGGAACAGCTGCCGATCTGGATGAAGCGAATGCAGCGCTACTGCGAGCATCTGGAACGATTCGTTTCCCCGACCGGAACCTATCCGCCGATCGGCCGGTCGCTGACCTATCGCACGGCGGTGTTCCAGCCGCTGGCGCTGGCCGCCTGGCGGAAGGCCCTGCCGCAAAAGCTGCCGGAAGGCCAGGTTCGGGGCGCGTTGACCGCCGCGCACCGCGCCATCTTCAGTGACCCCGGCAATTTTACCGGGGACGGCTATCTGACCATCGGCTTTGCCGGTCATCAGCCGGCGCTCGGCGACTGGTATTCCAACAACGGCAGCATGTACATCACATCCGAGGGCTTCCTCGCGCTGGGTTTGCCGGAAAGCGACAGCTTCTGGACGTCGCCGGCGCTGGACTGGACGCAGAAGAAGGCGTTTTCGAACGCTGCCTTTCCAAAGGATTACGCCGTCGACTATTAGGCGGGCGTATCCATGGGGCCGGCGAAAGGGCGTCGCGCCCCTGATATAATACGATTTAAAAATCATTTTGCACGTGCGAGTGGTTCGATGCGTTCTGAACGCGCGTAACGATGTTGTACAACGTTTTTGCGGAACCTCGCCAATTCGTAACAGGAGTGGCCGCCGGTGGCGCTTGCGCCGACCATACGATTTCATGCGGGGACGTGCAATAATGCGTTGAAATAATTGTAAAATTTGCATTCTTCCGCGCGCCGTGGCATGTTCTGTGATCCGGCCCGACCCTGATATCCGTACACATAATTGATACGGCTATTCACATGTTGCGATAATGTGACAGGCCTTGAGCTTTTTAACGCGCCATCATATAAAATCATACAATAGCCGTTCCCATATATGTACTCCGATTTCTTTCTGCGCTATGGTCCGTCCAGCTGATAGAAGCGGGCGGGCCGTATCCGGGCGAAACCGGGTGGTTCCTCCAATAAAAGCCGTCAGCCGGTACGCAGGGTGAGCCGCGTACGCATCTGAAGGTGCGGCGTGAAAAATAAGGGCCCGCGGGCGCGTCTCGCGACAGGAGGGAAGATGAAAAAGAAACTGTTGTTCACCACCGTGCTTGCCATGGGCATGGGCATGGGCATGGGCATGGGCGCTGGCCTGTCGGCCTGGGCGCAGACCCCCACCGCTGCCGCGCCTGCGGGAGAGGACGGCGACGTCGTGATTGTCCAGGGTTTCCGTGGCTCGCTGCAGCGATCCCTGAACCTCAAGAAGGACGCCATCGCCGTCCGCGACTCGATCGTCGCCGAGGATATCGGTAAATTCCCGGAAGCCAACGTCGCCGAGGCGCTGCAACGCATCCCCGGCGTCTTCATGTCGCGCGACGGTGCGTCGAATGAAGGCCAGCGCATCTCGATCCGTGGCCTTGGATCGGAATTCAACGTGACGACGCTGAACGGCGCGCCGGTGCGCACCACGTCCTCGACCAATGTCGGCGGCTCGTCGCGCGACTTCAACTATGACGTCTTCGCGTCTGA
>CBIHPL010000209.1:0-6274 GCA_966212005.1 uncultured Asticcacaulis sp. | reverse complement strand
CCCACGCTGGTTTCGAAGCCTTCCGCGACGATTTTGAACAGACGCTTCTGGCCCTGTCGCGTGGCCGGACGGAAAACGACGGCTTCAATGCCCTGGCGCTGAGCGGCCATTCGTGGCGCGAAGTCGCGCTGGTTCGCGCCCTCTGCCGCTATCGCACCCAGTCGGGCCTCGATCCCGCCGCCGACGTTCAGCAGCAGGCCCTGCGCGACAATCCGGCCGTGACGTCGGCATTGATCGAGCTGTTCACGCTGAAGTTTGCCCTGGGGGGTGACGCCAACGGCCGCGCGGACAAGGTCGCGGAGGCTGGCGGCAATATCGAACAGCTGCTGCAAAAGGTCGTCAGCCTCGACCACGACCGTGTCCTGCGCCGTCTGGCTGCATTGGTCCGCGCCATACAGCGCACCAACTATTTCCAGGACAAGGCCTATATTTCTTTCAAGATTGCCAGCCGCGAACTGGTCGACCTGCCGGAACCCAAGCCGTACCGCGAAATCTTCGTCTGGTCGCCGCGCGTCGAAGGCGTCCACTGCCGCTTCGGACCGGTGGCGCGCGGGGGCCTGCGCTGGTCGGACCGCAAGGACGATTTCCGCACCGAGGTCCTGGGCCTGGTCAAGGCGCAGCAGGTCAAGAACGCCGTCATTGTGCCGGTCGGCTCCAAGGGCGGTTTCTTCCCGAAACGCCTGCCCAAGGGTGGTGCGCCCGATGCTGTCCGTGAAGAAGCGATCAAGGCCTATAAGGTCTTTCTCAGCGGTCTTCTCGATCTCACCGACAATATCGACGCGGCCGGCAAGACGGTTCCGCCCAGGGATGTCGTTTGCTGGGATGCGCCTGACCCCTATCTGGTCGTCGCCGCCGACAAGGGCACGGCGACCTTCTCCGACATCGCCAATGGCGTCTCGGCCGAGTACGGCTTCTGGCTGGGCGATGCGTTCGCGTCCGGCGGCTCGGTCGGCTACGACCACAAGGCGATGGGGATTACGGCGCGTGGCGCCTGGGAAGCGGTCAAGCGCCACTTCCGCGAGCTGGGCAAGGACATACAGTGGCAGTTGTTTACCTGCGCCGGCGTCGGCGATATGTCAGGCGACGTCTTCGGCAATGGTTTGCTGCTGTCGGACAAGACGCTGCTGGTCGCGGCCTTCGACCACCGCGACATCTTCATCGATCCCAATCCCGATCCGGCCGTCTCGCATAAGGAACGCCAGCGCATGTTCGCCCTGCCGCGTTCCAGCTGGCAGGACTATAACAAGGAACTGATTTCGAAGGGTGGCGGAGTCTTCCCGCGTAGCCAGAAGTCGATCCCGCTGTCGCCGGAGATCAAAACCCTGCTGGACATTGACGCCAACGAGGTCTCGCCTTTCGACCTTATGCAGGCCATCCTGCGCATGCGCGTCGACCTGCTCTATTTCGGCGGCATCGGCACCTACATCAAATCACCCGCACAAGCGCATCTCGACGTCGGCGACAAGGCCAATGACGCCATCCGAATCGATGCCACCGAAGTCCGCGCATCGGTGATCGGTGAGGGCGCCAATCTCGGCATGACCCAGGCCGGCCGCATCGTCTGCGCCGAACGCGGTATCCGGCTGAACACCGACGCCATCGACAACTCCGCCGGCGTCGATTGTTCGGACCACGAAGTCAATATCAAGATCCTGCTGGGTCAGCTGATGGCCTCGGGCCAGATGACCCTGGACGCGCGCGATAAACTGCTGGCCGAAATGACCGACGATGTCGCGCAACACGTCCTGCGCCACAACTACGATCAAACCCTGGCCCTGTCGTTGCAGGAAGCCACGGCTCCCGAGGACAACGCCACCGCGCAGGCCTTCATGACCACGCTGGAAAAGGCCGGCAAGCTGAACCGCAAGGTCGAGGGCCTGCCGTCGAATGCGGCAATGGAAGCCCGGCGTATCGACGGCAAGGGACTTTACCGGCCGGAACTGGCCGTTACCACCGCCTACGGCAAGATCGATCTGTTCGACGATATCGTCGCCAGTTCAGCGCCTGATGACGACGGCCTGTTCGACATCGCCATCGACTACTTCCCCGAAGCATTGCACGGCCAGACCGATGCGATCCGCAAACACCGGCTCTATCGCGAAATCGTTTCGACGGTCCTGGCCAACCGCATCGTCAACATGGCGGGCCCCAGCTTTGCCGAGCGCGTGACGCGCGGCGCCGGTGTGGATACCGGTGCGCTGGTCCTGGCCTTTGAGGCGACGCGCCGGCTTTATAACGTCAGCGGCCTGTGGCGTGAAATCGATGCGCTCGATAACCACGCACCGGCCGTGGCTCAGACCGCGCTTTATCAGGAACTGGCGCGTTTCCTGCGCCGCCAGACCTACTGGACGACGCGCCGCTTTGCGCAAACGCCGCACGATCTGAAGGCGATGATCGCGCCCTACGCCGAAGGTGTCCTGGCGCTGACCAGTCTCGATCCCGCCATGCTCAACGACACGACGCGCGGCAATATCGAAGCACGCGTGACTGCCTTGACCGGCCTGGGTGCACCCGAACCGCTTGCTCGCCGCATCGCGCGCCTGGCATTCCTGCGCCGGGCGCCGGAAATCATCGAACTGGCGACGGACCACAAGAAAGACCTGACCAAGACGGCCGAGCTGTGGTTCCTGACCGGTGAGCGTTTCGGCTTCGAGAAGCTGGCGGAGGCCGCGGGCAATATGGCCAGCGCTGATCCGTGGGATCGCATGGCGACGCGTCGCCTCATCGAGGACGTTCGGGCCGAACAGAAGGCGGTCGTCAATGCGATGATGGCGCGGATGAAGAGCGACGAAAGTCCGCTGGCCATCGCCGAAAGCTGGGAGGCTGAAAACGGCGCCCTGGTCGGACCGCTGCGCCAGATGATGCAGGACATGACGACCGGGGGCTGGAGTTTCGCCAAGCTGACCATTGTCAACGCCTTGCTCAGGGAGTGGGTGGCGAAGCTCTGACCTGGCTCAGTCCCGGAAGTGACGTTCGTACATTTCGACAAGCGGTAAGGCGTCTGCCCAATCCCGGCGTGATCGTGTGAATACTTGTCGAAAGCTTTGAGTTTGGGGTGACAGCCAGGCCGGATCGTCGAATATCCCGGCCGGCAGGGTACGAAAGCCCGGCGCCGCCTCAAGGGTAAAGCCAAGGTTGTTGCCGCAGCGGCTGCAAAACGTCACGTCCAGCCAACGACCGGACTCGTCCGAGACGTGCCGATAGTGCGTAATAGTCTCGCCGTTGAGTGTGATCTTGTCGCCCGGATAAACCACTTCGGTGCCAAAGGCTGTGCCGGTCCGGCGCTGGCACCAGGTGCAGTGGCACAGCGTAACGCGCAAAGGTTCGCCCAGCGCCCTGAACCGGACATTGCCGCACATACAGCCGCCTTCGCGCGTTTGAAGCCCTGTCATGACGCCACCCGTTGAATCGCCGCGTCATCATATCGCCGGACGGTGGGCGGATGAAGCGCTTCTTTCCCCTTGCCAACTTGCGCATCTGAGCCCATTTACAGCCCATGTTTATCCAGACCGAAGCCACACCCAATCCTGACGTCATCAAGTTCCTGCCCGGCAAGACCGTGCTGGCAACAGGCACGAAGCAGTTTGCCTCGAAGGACGAGGGCAGCGCATCGCCGCTAGCCGAAGCGCTGTTCACCATCGAGGGCGTGTCGGCGCTGTTCTTCGGCAGTGACTTCCTGACGGTTCGCCGCGATCCGGAATCGTCCAGGATCTGGGCGGAACTGAAGCCGCCGATCCTGGCCGCGATCATGGACTTCTATTCTTCGGGCAAACCGATCCTGAATGAAGTCGAGGCGAAGACCGAGATCGTCTATGAAGGCGAGTTGGGCCAAATCGTCGCCGAAATCAAGGACCTGCTCGACACCCGCGTCCGTCCGGCCGTGGCGCAGGACGGCGGCGATATCGAATTCGACAGTTTCGACATGGAAAGCGGCACGCTGTACCTGCATATGCGCGGCGCCTGCGCCGGCTGTCCGTCGTCTTCGGCGACACTGCGTCAGGGCGTCGAGAGTCTGATGAAGCACTATGTCCCCGAAGTGAAGCAGATCGAGGCCGTCCTCTGAGCCTGACACTGGTTATCGACACCTCGCTGAACGCCTGTTCAGTAGGAATGTTCCGCGACGGCGCGACGGTGTTTGCCGTATCTGAACCCATGCAGCGCGGCCATCAGGAAGCGCTGGGTCCCATGGCGGCGCGCGCTTTCGAAGAAGGCGGCATTCGTCCGCGCGAACTGACCCATATCGGAGTGACGCTTGGGCCGGGTTCCTTTACCGGTTTGCGTGTCGGCTTGTCCTTCGCCAAGGGCCTGGCGGTCGGTTTGAACCTGCCGCTTCAGGGCCTCGGCACGTTGGAAGCGCTTGGCCATCATCCGGACTTGCTGGGCAAGGACCGTGTGGCGGTGATCGACGGCGGCCGCGGTCAAATCTATGTTCAGGAATTTTCCGCGGCCAACCAGAGACAGCCACGCGCTGTTCAGGCCGGTGAAACGGTTGCCGGCATACTGACCGGGCCGGGAGCGCACCTGCTCGGCGGCGAAGTCTTCCCTCAGGCCTATCCGACGCTTGAAGCCCTGGCGGCCTTGACGGTGGCCGGTGGTCACGACGACCTGACACCGCTCTATATGCGTGGCGCCGACGCCATTGCGTCGACGCGCGGCATTATCTCGCTGCAGGCATGATCCGCCGGATCGATCACCCGCCAGCCGAAATCGCGGAGATCCACGCCCGCTGTTTCCAGCACCCATGGAGCAGCGGGGTCTTTGCCGACCTGGCGGTCAAGCCGCATCATCGTCTCTATATTCTGGAAGACAATGGCCGTGTGGTCAGCTTTATCGTATTGGCGGTCGTGGTCGGAGAGGGCGAAATCCTGACGCTGGCCACCGATCCGGACGCGCAGGGCAGGGGGTGGGGCCGCCTGTTGCTCGACGGCGTCATTGCCGCATTGCGCGCCGAAGGTCAGGAAAGCCTGTTTCTCGAAGTCGCCGTTGATAATGCGCCTGCTCTGGCGCTCTACAACCGGTGCGGCTTTGAACGCATCGGCCTGCGCAAAGCCTATTACAGCCGCAATCAGGGGCCTCCTGTCGACGGGCATATACTAAGGCTTGCGCTGATTTAACGCGGGCCTTACATGTGGGGTGCTTCGCAGGGATACGGAGGTCTCCGCCATGGACCGGATTGAAAAACAGTGTATTGAAAAAGGCATGCGCATGACGGATCAGCGCCGTGTGGTCGCGCGCGTTCTGTCCAATGCCGAGGATCATCCGGACGTCGAGGAGCTGTACCACCGCGCCCATGCCGTCGACCCGCACATTTCGCTTGCCACTGTTTATCGCACTGTCCGTCTGTTCGAAGAAGCCGGTGTCGTCGAGCGTCACGACTTTGGCGACGGCCGTTCGCGCTACGAAGAGGCCGGAAACGACCACCATGACCACCTGATCAATATCAAGACCGGTGAAGTCATCGAGTTCTTCGACGCTGAAATCGAAAAGATGAAAGAGGCCCTGGCCGAGAAGCTGGGCTACAAGCTGGTCGGGCATAAGCTGGAGCTTTATGCCGTGCCGATTGGGGACGAGAAGTAATAAGACGCAGGAGGCACAGCCTCCTGCACCTCGTAAGCTGTTCTTCAAAATAACAAAAGCCGGGCCCCGAAGGTCCGGCTTTTGTTATTTCATAGGACGACTTCTGAGGTGCAGGGGCCAGAGGAGCTTCTTGGGACCCCTGCAACTTATTGCTTTTTTCCCCATCTGCCGTCATAACGCCCCGATGAACCAACACGTCCGTCCGTCCAAGAAACTCCACATCAAAACCTATGGCTGTCAGATGAATGTCTATGACAGCGAGCGCATGACCGATATCCTGCGTCCGTTAGGTTATGAGGTTTCCGACACCCCGGACGGCGCCGACCTAGTCCTCCTCAACACCTGTCACATCCGCGAAAAGGCTTCTGAGAAGGTCTATTCCGAAATTGGTCGCCTCAAGGAGCTGCGCGAGGAAAAAGAAGCGCGCGGCGAAGGCCGTATGACCATCGCCATCGCCGGCTGCGTTGCCCAGGCCGAAGGTCAGGAAATCATGAACCGCGCGCCGGCCGTCGACCTGGTCATCGGCCCGCAGGCCTATCATCAGCTGCCGGAACTGATCGCGCGCACCCACCGCAGCAAGGGCGAACGCCTGGCCGCCGACTTTGCGCCCGATGCCAAGTTCGACGCCTTGACGGCTGATCGCGACGTCACCGGCCCGACCGCGTTTCTGACCGTTCAGGAAGGTTGCGACAAGTTC
>CBIHPL010000208.1:0-6301 GCA_966212005.1 uncultured Asticcacaulis sp. | reverse complement strand
AGTGCTGGACCTGATGATCCACGACCTCGATCTCGCGCTCAGCCTTGCCCTGGCTATCGATGAAGCTGTGGAAGAACCGGCTGAGGCCGAAGCCTGAAGTGCTTGCGCTTCGTCCATGTAGCTGAGCCGAAATCGCTTAAGGTTCTTCACTATGACCCTAGTGGGAATGGCCCTTGAAGATAATGCCGAAGGCCAGGATGCTATAGCCGCCGAGCGCCAGCAAGTAGCGGTATTCGGTGACATAGGGCAGGGGGCGGAAATAGCCGACCACGCTTGCCATGACCAGGGCCACGGACACGAAGAACAACAGTAATGTCAAGGCTGACAGCTTCATGGCCGACGCTTCTTATTACCCCACCTGTCCGGTTTACCGGATGCTCTGAAGCCATGCGCGCACAGCCTTCGTCAAAGTTATCCCCGACGCGGCAGGCGCCGTCAAGGCTTGGGTAAAATTATTGTAAATGTGTCATAGGGCACGGACCCCGAACAGCAGTTCGTGCAGTACCGCAAAAACGGCGAAGGTCGAGGCCGCCAGGAACATGCGGGCATAACCCAGTTCATCCGGAACGAAGGCCGTCCGGCCTTCGATAATGGCTACGAAGGGCACGATCGACGTCCGCTTTGTGAGCGAACGATACGCTTCGCCATACTGCGCCTCACGCTTGCGATCGATATTGTTGGCCCCGACGGCGCAGACCGCCAGGACGGAACCAAAGAAAACCCAGCTGGCCAGATTGCCGTTGCAGATAAGATGGATCAGCGACCACAGGCCGATGCCGGCCAGGATCGGGTGGCGTGAAATGCGGATGATGCCGTAGACCGGCTTTTCCGGCAGGCCGCGCAAGGACAAGAGGTTGGTGGGTGACGGGCTGAGAACACCCAGGACGACAAGAAGGAAGGCCAGAAAATTGCCGACCAGCGCCAGGATGCGCAGGAAGAGTGGCGCCGTCCAGAAGGTGTGATTCAGTCCGTCATGATTGCCGAGCGCAATAACGAAGGCGACACTCATCCACATCAGGCCGACGATTGAGACCAGGCCGAAGAGCGTAAAATAGGCGATTTTGCCGATACCGCCGATCAGTTGCTCTTTCAGCGTCGTACCGCTGACCATCAGGTGGATGCACAGGAAGAAGGCGCAGGCGAGCGCGAGAGTCCACATGGGATATCAGATGTACGGAATAAGCGGCGCGTTCAGGACATCGCCTTCAGGCCTGGGAGCCGCCGATGGCACGGGCGCGGGAATGGCCGGTTGCGGCGCGGGGATGGCTGCGGGCGGCGGTACAGGCGCAGCCACCTTGGCCGGCTCAGGTGCCGGCGCGAACGGAGCCGGCGCGCGCAGTTCGCTTGGAGCAGGACGGCGCAGGATGGCTTCCACGTGATAAAACCACTTGCGCGCGGTGACCAGCGCGGCCCGCGGGCCTTCGGCGCGTGCCGTCAGCGCATCGTTCGGATCCCATAGTTTCAGTTCGTAGTCCGGGTGCGATGGATCGTCGAAGATCAGGCGCATGACGACGGTCTGGACATTCGGATCGATCTCATCGACTGCCTTGTAGGAGCCGCTGTCGAGCGGCTTGTGCGATCCGGCACGAACGACGCGCGCAAATACCTTGCCGTCGACGAAGACTTCCAGGCCGAACAGGTCGCTTATGGTATAGAGGCGTGTCGGCTTCTTGCCGAAGTCGCGAACGATGACGATCTTGTTGGCCGCATAGGAGATGGCGCAGGCGGCGCGGCGGACAGGCTCGATCGATTCGACCTCGGCGCGGGCGCCGGCCAGCGCTTCCTTGACCTCGTCCTCGAGCTTCTTGGGCTGCTCGACGCGCGTTTCGTAAATCCTGTACAGAATGAACAGGATGGCCAGCACGGCAGCGGACAGAATAATCAGGGCTGGCAAAAACGTCGGCAAGATTCGGACTCTGCTGCAAAGGGCACCGCCACATATTAACCACACATTACCGGCGAGGTTAAGAGGGCAAGGGCCAAATTAGGGCAAAGCCACGTAAAACACGGCGTAACTCCCTATTTTCATGAAGATTGTGGTTTCAGTGCCGCAACGCTAACAGGCGAGTTTGCCGATGTCGTGCATCAGGCACGCGCCGGAACATAGGCCGTATCGTCATCCATCAGCGCGTCATCCTCTTCCCAGGGCGGCATTTCCTGGACCGGGCGAGGGGCGACTGCGGGGACTTCCCGAGGTGTTTCGGTCGGTGTCGCAGTCTTGGCAACCGCGGCTGGCGCCGCTTCAATCTGCTGCGGCATGCGCTTGATAACGGCGTCGACGTGCGACAGCCACTTGCGTCCCAGCCGTACGGCTTCGGCCGCCGTCTTGGCGTGGACCGGGTTCTGGCTGATTTCGCCGTAAAGCGTGATTTCGATTTCCGGCGTCTCGACATGATCGAACATCAGCCGCAGGATGACGCGGGACGCGTTGGCGTGATTTTCATCGAGGAGGCGTCGCGGCTCGCCGCGCTGGGCACGGGCGACGACGCGTTCGTCAACGATCAGCTCTGCGCCCTCGATCTCATCGAAAGCGAAGACAAGTCCGTGCGCGCCCGTGTCCCAGAGGATGGCCAGGTCGCCGGCGGTAAAGTCGAGGCCGGCGGCCTTTTTGCCGTTGAGATCGAAGATGACGGCATCGGCCGTCTTCCCGAGCGCGGAATGCAGGGCGCGAGACAATCGGCGTGAGGCTTCGAACCACCACATCAGGCCGGACGCGATCAGGGTCAGGCCGATCCCGGCAAACAGGAAGTATAGAAGGATACGCGCAGCATGGGCCATGAAAGCTTTACGCCTGATTATGGCTAAGAAAGCTTTAAGCCTGCGCGCAAGCGGTTAATATTCCGTTGTTATTTCGATCTCGACAGGGACGTGATCGGACGGTTTCGCTTCGTCGTGCGTGCGGCCGCGCGTGTCCTTGTGGATGACCATGCCGGTCAGACGGTCGGCGGCTTGCGGCGACAGCAGGTGGTGATCGATGCGGATCCCTTCGTTCTTCTGCCAGGCGCCGGCCTGGTAGTCCCAGAAGGTGTAGCGGTTGCCTTCCGGCGGCATGGCTTCGAAGGCGTCGGTATAACCGAGGTTCTTCAGGCCCTGATAGGCCTGGCGAACGGCCGGCTGATAGAGGGCGTCGTCGAGCCAGACGCTTTCCTTCCAGCAGTCGTCCCTGGTCGGAATGATATTGAAATCCCCGGTAATGACGGTGATTTCCTCATAGGTGAGAAGCTCGGCGGCGCGGGCATGCAGCCGTTCCAGCCAACCGAGTTTATAGGCATATTTATCCGTGCCAAGGGGATTGCCGTTCGGCAGGTATATGCCGGCAAAGCGGATGGGCTTCGGCGCCTCGACGACGGCTTCGATATAACGCGACTGCTCGTCGGCCGGATCGCCGCCCAGCCCCTTGGTCACGTCGCTCAACGGAAATTTCGACAGGATAGCCACGCCGTTCCACGTCTTCTGACCATGGACGGCACAATTATAGCCCAGCGATTCAAACGCCTCGAAGGGGAATTTTTCCTCCAGGCATTTGAGTTCCTGCAACGCGCAGACGTCAGGCGCGGCTTCGCGGAACCATTCCAGCAGCAGCGGCAGCCGGGCATTGACGGAGTTGACGTTCCAGGTCGCGAGTTTCATGGCGAAAGCTGTAGGCCGGCAGGTGGATTCGGGCAACCCCCGAAGCGATACGCCAAAAAGTGTGACGCGGTTTTTGGCTTAAATATCGCGACAAAAAACTAGAGAGAGAAACTGGTTCCGCAGCCGCACGACGCGGTGGCCAGCGGGTTGAGAATCTTGAACTGCGATCCAACCAGTTCCTCGACATAGTCGATCATCGCGCCTGCCATGAGCGGCGCTGATATCTCGTCGACCAGGGCGGTGGCGCCATCAAAGCTGATTTCGCTTTCATCTGGCTGCTTCTCGCTGACTAGGTCGAGCTTGTATTGAAAGCCCGAGCAGCCGCCACCTTCGACGATGACGCGCAGCATGACGGGGTGCCCCGCGTCCTGGCTCAGGCGGTTGATATGGCGTGCGGCCGAAGCGGTAAGGGTGATGTTGTGGCTCATGGACCGCAATATGGAGGCATTTGTCTGTAAAATCAGCCCCCTTGGCTGCGAAACAGGCTGAAAACCGGCAATTTTTTAGATGGTGGTTACAGTTTGTAGTATAGACCCAGAGCCAACGATAAACGCGGACCTTCATCATGACCCTGGCGAGCTTTGCTTCCGACGTGACCAACAGCCTCGGCCGTCTTCATTCCGAAGGTGAAGCCTCACGGCGGACGGCCTTCGCGCGGGATCGTGACCGGATCATCCATTCGACGGCTTTTCGCCGGCTGAAAGGCAAGACGCAGGTCTTTGTCGCCAATGAAGGCGACTATTTCCGCACGCGCCTGACCCATAGTCTCGAAGTGGCGCAGATCGCGCGTTCGCTGGCGCATTCGCTCAACCTGGATGTCGATCTCGCCGAAACCATTGCCCTGTCGCACGACCTGGGCCATCCGCCGTTCGGCCATGCCGGTGAGGATGAACTGCACAGGTGCATGCAGCCGTGGGGCGGCTTCGACCACAATGTCCAGGCCTTCCGCATCATCACCAAGCTGGAGGTGCGCTATCCGGCGTGGGACGGGCTGAACCTGACCTGGGAAACGCTGGAAGGCATCGTCAAGCACAATGGCCCGGTCAGCCATCACCTGAACGAGCCGTCCTGGAAGTCGATCAGCGACTTCAATGCCCTGTGGGACCTGAGGCCGGGCACGTTCGCATCGCTGGAAGCCCAGGTCGCGGCGATTGCCGATGACATCGCCTACAATAATCACGACGTCGATGACGGCCTGCGCGCCGAGCTGTTCACCATCAGCGATCTGCTCGACGTGCCGATGATCGGCCCGGCCATCCGCTCGGTGCAGAAGGATTGGCCGTCGCTCAACGACCGCATGCTGCGTCTGGAAGCCGTGCGGCGCATGATCGGCATCATGATCGACGATGTCCTGGCCGAAACCGAAAAGCGCATGGCCGAGGACGGCATCGTTACTGCCGAGGACGTCCGGACGGCGAAACGCCAGATGGTCCAGTTCTCGAAGGGCGTGTTTGACGACCTGTCGCGTCTGCGCGGGTTTTTGTTCGAGCGTATGTACAAGCATTACAAGCTGAACCGTACGCGCTCCTACGCCAAACGGACGCTGAACGCCATGTTCCATCTGTTCATGGAAGAACCCGACACTCTGCCCACCGAATGGTTCCAGCTTGTGTGCTCCAAGGATTCTGAAGCCGCTAGGGCGCGCGTCATCTGCGACTACATCGCCGGCATGACCGACTCATTCGCCATCGAAGAACACCAGCGGCTGTTTTCTTTTTAAGATTCTTACATTCGCGCCGTCGCAAAGGCAGCGCCTATTTATCCGCGCGGGGTCATCTTCAGTGGCATGCGTGGACGCTTCTCCGCGCACAAGCGGGTCTGATTTTGGCCAGATCCGAATTGGGTTGTATTCGTGCCGGAGTTTCGATCATGCGTCAGTCCATACCTCTTCTCCCGGCCATAGCGGCGATCATTGCTTTTGCCGCCGCGCTAACCGCCGTGTCCTGGATGAGCCAATCCGACACCGCCGCCCCTGTTCCCGGAGTGGTGGCGCAGATGTGACCCGTAAGGCCGGGGCGGTGATCGCCGCCCCGGCAGGGTCTTATGGCTTTGGTTGAAGCAGATCCCAAAGATTGCCAAAGCGGTCGCGAAAGACGCATACTTTCCCATAGTCTTCATCACGCGGCGTTTCCATGAAGGTTACGCCCGCTTGCCGGAACTGCGCGTAGTCGCGTTCAAAATCATCCGTGTGAAGAATAAGAAACACGCGCCCACCCGTCTGGTCGCCGATACGCGCGGCCTGTTCGGGCTTTGCGGCTTTCGCCAGCAGCAACCGGGTTTCCGTCGATCCCGGCGGCGCGACCAGCACCCAGCGTTTGCCGTCGCCAAGATCAGTGTCCTCGACCAGCTCAAAGCGCAGATCGCCACAGTAGTGGGCAATCGCGTCGTCGTAATCGGGAATGAGCAGGCTTATGGCAGCCAGGACGCTGGTCATCGCGCGGATTTTTTAACGAGGAACATGGCCGCGTCGGCTTCCGACAGCCAGGTTTCCGCCGAGGGTTGCAAGGCGAAGGCGCGCACGCCGAAAGACCCGCCGGCCTTGAGGTACAGCCCGTTGTGCTCGAATGTCCCAAGCGCCAGTTCAGCCTCGAGCTTGAGCGCCTTGATGCGTGAAGAGTTGAGATCCGCCCGACGCAGCAGGATGGCGAATTCGTCGCCGCCGATACGGCCG
>CBIHPL010000207.1:0-6329 GCA_966212005.1 uncultured Asticcacaulis sp. | reverse complement strand
CTTAAGCGGATCGAGACCGGTGATGTTCAGGCAATAGGTGACCAGGCTGCCGGCTGTCGCGTAGACGAGTGCGGGTTGCCAGTTGAGCAGGGCCTCGACCCGCGACATCGCGAACAGGCCGCCGCCCGCGGTAAAGACCAGCGCGGCTGGCAGAATGTCGGCGATGCGCCGGCCATTACGTTCAAGCTTCAAGGCGCGTATGCCGGCCCAGAGGTTGTAGCTGATGACGAGGCTGACGCCCATCAGGTCCAGCTTGCCGCGGTAGATGAAAGCGCCGATCAGTGCCGTCGCCACGCATGCGATCACCAGGCAGAGCGTCGTCCATCCGGTTAGCCGATGCGCCGCATCGCCCTTGCGGCGCATGAGGACGAGGCTGCCGGTGAGAATCGCCAGTGAGCCGGCGGTGATGTGGGTGATAATGTTCAGTATATGAAAATCGGGCATGGAACCTCCTGTTGAGGACGGTGTCATGCGGTGCGCCAGGCGCCATTTCCTGCCGATTTCTGAAAATGGTCAGCGTGCAGGCAACAAAAAACCCGGCGCGGTGGCCGGGTTCTTCGAATTCGCAATGGAAGTCAGGCCTTAGGCCTTGGCTTCTTCCAGCTTCGCCTTGATCTGCTTCTTCAGGCGACGGGCGCGCAGAGACAGGTCCGCGTCGTCAGCCTTGACCAGGAAGGCATCCAGGCCGCCGCGGAAGTCGAGCGTGCGCAGGGCGGCGTTCGAGATTTTCAGGCGATAGGACTGGCCCAGCGCATCCGAGGCGAGAGCGGTTTGACGGAGGGACGGCAGGAAGCGGCGCTTCGTCTTGATGTTGGAGTGGCTCACGGAATGGCCAACCATCGGGCCGACACCGGTGAGTTCGCAGCGACGCGACATGTGTTCCACCTTAGTAAAAGAAAATGACAGACATGCCTGCGGCAAAGCCGAGGCTTAAAGAGGGGCGTTCTATAGGCAAAGGTGGATGGGAGGTCAAGAGGAAAACGCCCCTCGACCCGCCGGTTTCAGTTCAGCCGGAAACGCTGGCCGCCAAAAGCCTGCGGCGTATCCACCGTAGGGCGCACAACGATCTGGTGATCATCACGCCAAAGGATTTCCCGGGGACGGCTGAGCTTGATCGCTTCGACCGGCACACCGCCTTCGTTGATCAGCCAGGCGCAGTAGCGCGCTCGCTCTATGCATTCGCGCGCATCCGGATGGAACCAGCAGACGCCGTAAATACTGCCACGGCGCTTGAAATGGCGCGACACGCGGCCGGGGATCGGCAGATGGTCGTTGAACCAGTCGAACTGGTTGTCGAGTTCGTGGCGAATCCAGTCGGGACAGCCGGTCCGCGACAAATACCACGACGCCCGGAAGAAGCCGGTCTCCGCGCCAGTCGCCTGGTCACGGGGCGGCGTTACAAACCGCACATACATAGGGAGACCTTCGTGACGCAGCCTTAAGCAGCGTCACGCCGTTGCATTGGAATTTTCAGGGCAAATGATGCGATCCCTTCGGATCGCCGCTTGCTTTATCGCGATATTTGACGCGGAGCCGCGTACACCTTCGCTATATTGCTTTAGGCTTCCAAAGGGAGACGGGGCGGGTCTTCGAATTTGAAGAACATGACGCGGTCTCCAGGCAGTTGAGGTCCGATGCGGATAGATTACATCGCGGCTACCGGCAAGTTTGTTTTTAATGAAACGATTTTGTGGGTAGTAACTGCGGCTTTTGCGTCACGCATGAACAAGCCCTCCGGCGAACCGGAGGGCTTGTTTCTTGTCCTGATCGGAGACTTAGGCGGCCTTGGTCAGGATCTTGTTGAGGATGGCGACGGCGGCGTCGCGATCGATTTTCTCGATAGCGGCGACTTCACGGGCCATGCGGTCCAGAGCCGATTCGTAAAGTTGGCGCTCGGAGTAGGATTGTTCCGGCTGGCTGTCCGAACGGTGCAGGTCGCGTACGACTTCGGCCAGCGAGACCAGGCAGCCCGAGTTGATCTTGGCTTCATATTCCTGAGCGCGGCGCGACCACATGGTGCGCTTGACGCGGGCGCGGCCCTTCAGCGTGACGAGCGCCTGCGACATGACCGCGTCGGCCGCCAGATGGCGCAGACCGGCCGTCTTGGCCTTCTTGGTCGGGACGCGCAGGGTCATCTTTTCGTGGTCAAAGGTCACGACGAAGACTTCCAGTGTCAGGCCCGCGACTTCCTGGGTCTCGACCGCTGCGACCTGACCGACGCCGTGCGCCGGATAGACGACCTTGTCGCCTACGGAAAAATCATGACGGGTGAGGGTAAGGGTATCTGCTGACATCTTTAAAGCCTTTCGCTTCAAAAGTGGAACAGGCGGCGACTATCCGTCTTTCAATCGTCAGAAAGATATGGTCTCGGCCGGGGAGGGCAGAAACGCATAGCTTGAAACGCACAAAGCCACGCCGTAGGGCAGAATATTTCTGCGAAACGGGTGGCGCGCTGAATGCCTGACTAAGACAAGATTCTCATCCGACCTGTGTCGATGGTGCGTATCAGATCCAGTGAAGCGGAACTGAACGCGAGAAACAAACGAAGTTTTGCGTCGAGCGTTGGGTCTGTGCCGATGACTTTCAAATGAAAGCCAGAGGCGTCGGGAGGCCGTTGCGACTCTTGCAATACGTTAGGATATATCACAAATTTGCGACAAGATAAAGTCTCGCCCGGACAGGTGGCGTTCACACATAAAGACTTTATAAGTCAAAGGCATTGGTCGGCAATTGGGTATTTTAATACCTTCCGGCGATGCGGCGGCCTAAAATATTTTTCATAATTGCGGCACCGTGCCGGAAATATACGCTTAATGCAGGGCCGCATAGAGCGAAATCATCATAATCCCCAGGCAATGCAGCGTGGCGATCCCGTACATTCGCACCATGAAGGGGGCCTTGCGTCGCTTGTGGCGGACCAGTTGAGCCATAAGCAAGGAAGCTGGCCAACCGCCCAGCATCGCCAGAAGAAACAAGGTCTTTTCAGGAATGCGACGGGCGCCGCGTACGGCACGGCTCTTGTCATGCGACCACAGGACGATCGCCATAAGATTTACCAGCGTAAACCATATGGCGATGATCACCCACAGCAGCTGCGGCATTTCAACGCACGGTGCGCGATTACTTGCCGTCGCCGGGCTTTTCGGAGAAGTATTTTTCGAACTTCCCGGTTTCGCGCTCATAGTCTTCGCGATCGGCGGGCGGCGTGCCTTTTTCCGAGATGTTCGGCCAGACAGCAGCGTACTTGGTGTTGATCTCCAGCCACTTGGTGCCTTCGTCCTCGGTGTCGGGCTTGATGGCGTCGACAGGACATTCCGGCTCACAGACGCCGCAGTCGATGCATTCGTCCGGATTGATGACCAGGAAGTTCTCGCCTTCATAGAAGCAGTCGACCGGACACACTTCCACGCAGTCCATGAACTTGCATTTCACGCAGGGGTCGGTGACGATGTAGGTCATAACGCTTACAAGCCTTTAGAGCATGCCTTCTGGAAATTCGCTGGCGTCATGCGGCAAACGGGGCGCGGCGTCAAGCGCCTGACACGCCATTTGTTCTAACGCTTGGGTTTAGAGCAATGGGCCAAAAAGTGTGCGGCGGTTTCTGGCTAGACCTTGCGACCATGCTAGGACGCGGATTCGTTGATTTTATAAAGAGTTTGCGCCTCGGTCGCGGGGCCGCGCCGCTCGCCTGCGTCAAGGAGGGTTATGTCGATCAGACGGGTGCCGAGCGCAAAGATCAGCCGATCGCCCGCCTTGACGGACTGGGAGGCTTTGTCAACACGCGACACGGTCCCGAAGCGTTCCAGCCGGACATGGCCCGACTCGCACACCTTCGCAGAGAGGGCGCGCGTCTTGAAGAAGCGGGCGCGCCACAGCCAGACATCGAGGCGGACGGAAGACGGAATATCGGTCATACAGCGGATATTGGGGGCCAAGCGCAGAATGTCAAAGGTCTGCTGACTTGGGTATTGTGATAGCGCTGTCATGAGGTTAAGGTGACGCGCGGTTGAAACCGATTACAAGAGTGGCTGAACACATGCCGCCGCATGGGAGAAACACGATGACCAGGCCCTTCAAGAGCTTGCTGACCACCTGCGCGCTTATGACGCTTTGCACCGGAACGGCCTTTGCCGCTCCCAATCTGAAGCTCAACGAAAAGGGCTATTTCGAAGCGCCTGGGCTTAATGTCACGGTGTTTGCCGACATCTATCCCGACGGTCACCAGACGGGCGTGACCATCATCCAGCACGGCACGCGCATCGCCGCCAATGGCGATATCCGCCTGGAGCCGTCGCCCGGTCAGTGGTCGCCCATGCCGGCAGGCGAGGGCACCTTGAGTGTCGACAACGCCACCGGAACCGTGTCGCAGACCCTGAAATACCCGGACGACTCAAAGAACCGCAAGGGCTTCAATCCGATCGACTACCCGGACCTCAACTTCAGCTACAAGGTCCGTGTGACGCCGATGGACGGCAATGCCTTCCAGATCAGTGTCGACCTCGACAAGCCATTGCCCAGGGAATGGGAAGGCAAGGTCGGCTTCAATTTCGAACTCTTTCCCGGCGAGCTGTTCGGCAAGGCGTGGCTGATGTCGGACGCCAAGGGGCAAGATCAGGGCGGCATCTTCACCCGCCAGGCCAACGGACCGATGGAACAGGACGGCGGCCAGCTGGTGGCGGCGGCCATGGCGCGCGGCAGGACGCTGATCGTTGCACCCGACAACGACCTGCAACGCATCCGTTTCGAAAGCCGGACAGGTGAGTTGAGCCTGCTGGACGGGCGCGGCAATTTCAACAACGGCTGGTTCATCGTCCGCGAAACAACGAAACCGGGCGCGACGAAGGACGCCATTACCTGGGTCGTCACACCGAACACCGACCCCGACTGGCGGTACAAGCCGGTGATCCAGGTGTCGCAGGTCGGCTATCGCCCGGGGCAGGAAAAGATCGTCGTCATCGAACAGGATCCGCGCGACAACGCCGCTCCGCCCGTGACGCTTTACAGGCTGACCGAGGCCGGCAAGCAGAAGGTCGCTGATTTCGACACCAGACACTGGGGCAGCTTCCTGCGCTACAACTACTTCCGTGCCGATTTAAGCAGCGTGAAGGACCCCGGCATGTACGTCGTTTCCTATCGCGGCCAGGAGACGCACGCTTTCAAGATCGGTGAAGACGTCTTCGATCGCCATGTCTGGCAGCCGACGCTGGAGTACTTCCTGCCGGCGCAGATGTGTCACATGCTGGTCAAGGAAAAATATCGGACCTGGCACGGTATCGATCACCTAGACGATGTCCGCATGGCGCCGGTCAACCTCAATCACTTTGACGGCTACCTGCAGGGCGGATCGACGCTGACAAGTTATCAGCCGGGCGATCACGTACCGGGAATGGACCGTGGCGGCTGGCATGATGCCGGCGACTACGACCTGCGCGTTGAATCGCAGATGGGGACGGTCTGGTTGCTGGCCAAGATGGTCGAGGAGTTCGGGCTGGACTACGATGCCACCACGATCGACCAGGCGAACAGGGTCACCGAGATCCATACGCCCGACGGCAAGAACGACGCCCTGCAACAGATCGAGCACGGCCTGTTAAGCGTCGTCGGCGGCTACAACGCCATGGGCCGCACCTATCGCGGCATTATCGAGCCCTATCTCGAGCAATACACCCTGCTGGGCGATGTCACGACCCAGACCGACAACCTGATGCATGATGGGGCACTGAAGGCCGGCGAAAAGACCGGCACCCATTCTTCGCTGACCGACGACCGCTGGGTCTTCACCGAGGACAATCCCGACCGCGAACTCGATACGGCCGCGGGCCTGGCGGCGGCTTCGCGCGTCATGAAGACCTACAACCCGCAACTGTCAGCCGATGCGCTCAGGGCCGCCCAGGACCTGTACACGAAGGCGGAGGGGCGCGCCAAAAACGTCAAGGCCAGGGTTTTCGCCTTGTCGGAACTGGCGCAGACGACGCGCGATCCGGCTCTGATCAAGAAGCTGGTCGCCATGAAGGCCGATATCGTCGCCAATATCGACCGGACGGGACCGGCACTGGCATCAAGCATGCCGCTGATCAAGGACAAGGCCTTCCGCCGCGACGTCGCCGCGGCCGTCAAGGCGCACCAGGACAAGCTGGCCAGGGAAGCCCTGGAGACGCCCTATGGTGTTCCTTACAAGCCCAATATCTGGGGCGCGGGCTGGCAGATCCAGGAGTTCGGCGTCGACCAGTACTTCTTCCGCAAGGCCTGGCCTGAAGCCACACCGGTCACGCTTCAGCACGAGGCGCTGAACTTCGTACTGGGCGTCCACCCGGGCAGCAATACCTGGG
>CBIHPL010000206.1:0-6345 GCA_966212005.1 uncultured Asticcacaulis sp. | reverse complement strand
TCGACACATGCCGTCCACGTTCCATGGACTGGCACGCGTGTAACGACGCCGGATCTGTCGGCAACATCGGGCAAGGTCAATGTCGAGACGGAGGTTCGCAATTCCGGCGCACACCCGGCTGATGTGACGGTGGAAACGCGCATCGTCGACGCCAGGGGGGCGACCGTCGCCGTGCTGCCGAAAGACACGCTGCAACTGGCGCCCGGTGAGATGAAGGTCGCCCGCCAGCTATCGGCGCCGATCGCGAAACCGGCCCTGTGGTCGCCCGCCAGCCCGGCGCTTTACCGCGCGGTCACGCAACTGCGCGTCGACGGCAAGCTGCGCGACCAGTTCGACACCGAATTCGGCTTTCGCTGGTTCGAATGGACGGCGGATCGAGGCTTTTTCCTCAACGGCAAACACCACTATTTCCGTGGCGCCAATGTCCACCAGGACCAGGCCGGATGGGGCGACGCCGTTACCAATGGCGCGATCGAACGCGACATCCGCATGATCAAGGACGCCGGTTTCGACTTCATCCGGGGCTCGCACTATCCGCACGATCCGCACTTCGCCCAAACGACCGATCGAATGGGCATGCTCTTCCTGTCGGAAGCGCCGTTCTGGGGCACGGCCGGGTTCAAGAACCCGTGGGGCGCTCCGGCCTACCCATCCGATCCCGCGCACTTCGCCGCCTTCGACGCCAGCGTCAAGCAGCAGCTGGCCGAGATGATCCGCATCAACCGCAACAGCCCGTCCATCGTTGCATGGGGCATGGACAACGAGGTTTTCTTCACCGAAGGCAAGACCCTGCCCGAAGCGCGGCGTCTTCTGAAGGAACTGGTCGTCCTGTCGCATGAATTGGATCCATCCCGCCCGGCGTCGATCAACGGCGCGCAACGCGGTGAGATCGACAAGCTTGGCGACATCGCGGGCTATAATGGGGACGGCGCCAGCCTTTTCCCCGATCCCGGCATTCCGAACTTCGTCGCCGAATACGGGGTGACGATGGCCGACCGGCCGGGCGCCTATGCGCCGGGCTGGGACGACCTGGTGAACACCAAGGGCGCGGACAAGGCCAGGGAAGGCTCCTGGCGCCTGCCGTGGCGATCGGGTGAGGTCATCTGGGCCGGTTTCGACCACGGCTCGATCGCCGGCAAGCGGTTCGGCGGCATGGGGATGATCGACTACTTCCGCCTGCCTAAGCGGCAATACTACTGGTACCGCAACGCCTATGCGAATGTGCCGCCGCCCGTATGGCCCGTCGAAGGCACGCCCGCTGCGCTGCGCATTACCACCAGTGCGCCGGTGATACGCCGCGCCGACGGTACGGACGACGTCCAGGTCATCGTCAGCGTCGTCGACGCGGAAGGGCGCCGCCTCAGCAACAGCCCGCCCGTCCGGCTGGCCATCGAATCCGGCCCTGGTGAATTGCCGACCGGGCGCGCGATCCAGTTTTCACCCGAAACCGACGTCGTGATCCGCGACGGCGAAGCCGCCATCGCCATGCGCAGCTGGCAGTCGGGAGTCACCCGGCTGCGCGCCACGTCGCCTGGCCTGAAGGACGCCGTCACCGAAGTCCGCACGCTCACGGGGCCTGCCTTCAAACCCGGCAGGACGCAGCTTGTCGCCGACAGGCCTTACACGCCGTACGCAAAGCCGATCCAGGAGCGTCCCGGCGACATGGTGTTCGGGCTGAACAACCCGACCTTTTCGAGCTCGAACGCGCCGGACCACAGTTCGCGGCTGGTCAATGACGGCGATCCGGCGACCTATTGGGCGCCGGCGGCCGACGATAAGACGATCAGCGTGACCGTCGACATGGAACGCTTCGTGGAGGTCCACCGGCTGAAAGTGGTCTTCCCCCAGGCTGCCCCTTACGGCTTCGTCGCGGAGATTCAGGATCGGCAAGGCAACTGGCATAAGCTGGCCGAGCAGATCCCGGGAATGGACGCCAGTCAGACGCGCGAGCTTGAAACGGAGGCGAAGGAAGGCCGGAATGTCCGCATAAGACTCTGGCCGTCCGGCGAAGGCGTCGTTGGCGTGTCCGAAATCCAGATCATCGGCGCCTTGCGCGCGGAGTAACAAGACGGGAGCGGCAGAACCAGACGCCGGTCTCGGGATCAGAATGATCTTTTTACCGTATCGTTCGGGGTGACGATTTTCGCTGACCGCCGGACGCGGCGTCAATCAGCGCGTTCGCTTGCTTACCATTTCGCGTACGCCGAGAAAAAGCGCCAGAACCAGTGCCAGGGGCAGCAATGCCATGCCGCGCGCAACATCCAATGCAGTCGTCATATCTGTTTTCCTCCGGTTATGCGGCGGAAGGACAGCAAGTTTTACGCCAGCTCGGAGCCCATTACCGGACGAGCGCGCTTTGCCTGTCGCCGCACAGTCCGGATTCTTGGGAATCTGGGCTGATGAAAACGCATGTGATCGAACGGCTCTATAATCATCAGACAGAGAAGAATAAGTGGCAGTAAAGCCAGTACAACCACGACCTGGCTGGTTTCAATAATAGACGCCATTTTCACGTTTCCACCCTGAACAGGCACCATGCTGATGTGTGTCGTCAGCACCATGGCCGCTTTTATGCGGCAATTTTTTTTAGCCCTGCGCGGCAAGCATGTACCACAATGGTGCAAAGGGCGGACGGGATTTGATCGCCGGGAGGAAATAAAGCCCGTCCGCCGGGGGTGCTTTTGCAGAGCGCTTCATTCATGCACTGGATTGTATAAAAGAGCGATGCGGATTGACCTTTTTATGACTAATTTTTGCCATAATGACCCAAGTCCTTCTTCATGCCGTCTTCATCTGTTTCGTTTCGGGAGGGCGGAGTGGGCTTTATTATAAGTGCTTGTCGGGTACCCGCCGTCTTGGTACCCTTCGACAATTGTCAACGTCGTGATTAGTGGAAAAGGTCACATTTGCGGCCATATCTGTGCCGCAATCGGGGGAAGCATGAAACACAAATATCTCATCACCATCGCTCAGATCGCTGCGCTCATCTGTATGGCCGTGCCGGCGACAGCCGCCGAAACGGTTTCAAAACCCGCTAATGCAGAAGCGGCGCTGGATTACGACGCGTTTATCGACAGCGCCCTGCCGGCCATGGCCAAGGAAAGCAAGCTCATCGCAGTGCTGATGGATCGCGTACCGGCGTTCAAGGGGCAGTTGCGGGCGCGGCTGAAGGCCGTGATGACTTCGACACCGCAGCATCTGTGGCTGGGACAGATGCATGGCCAGACGCAGGCCCTGGTGCAATATTATCTCAACACCTACATGCCCAAGGCGTCGGACGAGTCGGTCTACGCCATGATCAGCCTGGACAAGGAATATCTGGACTCCTACGCGACCAAACCGGACCTGTGTGTGGGGTATGCCTTGGGAACGATGGAGTTCATGCAGACCGCGCCCAAGGACTACGTCACCCGGGTCAACGACCTCAAGAGCAAGGTGATTCTTTCCGCTTTGGATGCGCCGAGCGATCGCGTCATGCCGGCGAGCCTCGACGGGGTAAGGGAAATCATCTTCAAGGTATACGAGAAAAAGGGCTACGCACTTGCCGACCTTGCCTTGCTCGGATCGCTGGGCACCGCGCCGCCCGCCGATGCCTGCCGTGCCTATTCGAATTTCAACAACGCCATGCACAGCCTGGGCGTGAAGGACGGCGCCTACGTCCTGGCGGTGCTGACCAACGCAGCACCCAAGATCACGCCGTAATCGCCTGGATCGATATGATTTTAAGGCGAACGTCGTTTCGCCGTATCGCCCTGAGTGTGTGATTATCCAAGGCGCGTTCTACACGTTCGGCTAGGGCGTCAGGTCCTGTTTCCGCGATAGTGGCCCGGCAATTCTCCCTTTTGGCGCGAGAGGCTTCGTAACCGGACGGAATCCGGCTAAAATACAAGGGTTTGCCAACGTACAGAGTCCATAGCTTGCCACTGAGGTCTTATTTCTCGAACGATTCGAGCGCATTCCGTCCCGAAGGCGGAGGCGTGGGCCCGGCTGTGATCGCCTGGCACCTGGGGTGGTCGGCCTGTCTGTTGCTGGGACTTGTCGGTCTGTTGTTCCTGCCGGCGTCGCTTTTTGTGCTGGCCGCCGTTGTGGTCATGGCGCTTCCCGGAATTTGTGCCGTTGCGCTTCTCAGTCGCGATACGCCTCTGACCCGCCGGATATTGGTCTGGGGCTGGACTCTGGCCTCGCTGACGGCCGTGTCGATAACCGGCGGGATTGCCGGGCCGCTGGCGATTTGGGTGGCCATGCCGATGGCCGCCGCCATCGTCCTCAACCAGCGCTCCCTGATTTCTTTGGGTGTCGCCCTGTCCCTGATGGCGGGATTGTTCGCGGCCCTGGTCAGCCTGTCGGGCGCCGTGCGCGTTCCCGATGAACAGGAAGGTTTCTGGCTGTCCCTGATCGCCGTCCTGCTGACTTTGACGGCTTTGGGGCTGGGGCTTTTGCCCGCCTTGAGGGCCCGTACCGAGCGCGCGGCCGACAGCGAAGAGGCCCGGGCGCGCCTGCTTCGGGTCCTGACGGAACAGCCGCATCTGGTTGTTTGCCTCGACGAAATCGGCCGTGTTCAATCGGCCTACGGTGAGGCGCCTGCCGGCCTCGATCTCAATCAACTGATGCAGAACGGTCTGACCGGCGCGGTGCATGTGCCCGATCGTCCGGCGGTCATGGCCGCGATCGAAGCCGCCTTGACGAAGGGCAGGGCGGATGTCGGCTTCATGCCCCATGCCGCCATGGATCACTATCTGCTGCTGTCCCTGCGCAGGGCTTCCGATGACCGGCTCTACGGCGTCCTGCACGACGGTTCGTTGCAGCACGCGCGTGAGGCGTCCCTCGAGGCGGCACGGACGGAGGCGGAGAATTCCAGCCACGGCAAGACGCGCTTCCTGGCCAGCATGAGTCACGAACTGCGCACCCCGCTCAATGCCGTCATCGGCTTCTCCGACATCATGCGGCTGCAGATGTTCGGCCCCATGCCGACGAAATATGCCGAATATGCCCAGTTGATCTGGGAGTCAGGCCAGCACGTGCTGGACATGATCAACGACGTGCTCGACATGTCGAAGATCGAGGCCCAGAAGTACGAACTGCAACTGGAAACTTTCGACATTCGTGAGCCCGTGTCGCAGGCTTTGCGCCTTATGCGCGGCCAGGCGCACGACAAGGGCGTCGAAATCTTCAGCCAGCTGCCACAGGCCAGCCTGCCCGTGACCGCCGACAAACGCGCCATCAAGCAGATCGCGCTTAATCTGCTGTCGAATGCCGTCAAGTTCACGCCGCGCGGCGGTGACGTCCGGCTTACGCTCGATCCAGGCGAGGAGGTGGTGACACTGATCGTCGCTGATACCGGCATTGGTATCGCCCCCGACGATCTCAACCGCATGGGCCTGCCTTACGAACAGGCCGGAGCCGCGGACATGAAGGCCCAGGGGACGGGGCTGGGATTGTCGATCGTCAAGGCAATGACGCACCTGCACGGTGGCGAAGTGGCGATCCGTTCGGACGTCGGCGAAGGCACGACTGTGACTGTGCGGCTGCCTGTGGTGGCTCAGCAACTGCTGCTGGAACTGCCCGAGGCTGAGCCGGCCGCCCCCGCCTTGCCGGAAGCGCCTCAGCCGCCATTGATCCGGGCGACCGATCCCCTGGCCGACTACAACGCTACGCCCGAAGCCTTGCGCCACTTCGGCGACTTTGTCGTAAGGCCGCCGAAAAGTTAGATATTACAGCACTTTGCTGTATGCGGTCGGCATGCGGACATAACCGAGGCCGGTGATGAAATCGCCGACTTCGAAGCGGGCATATTTTGTCCCGGCCCGGAAATCGAAGGCAATGATTATGTCCTCGCGCGGATCGAGCGGCGCAATGGCCCGCCATGCGCGGCTGGGGAAGTCGAAACGTTTGACCGCTACCGGTCCCTGCTCGCCGACATGGTCACCGCTGGCAGACACGCCGAGCAGGTTGACCTTGACGTGCGGCTTGATCAGGGCTTCGGTCTCCTGGCTGTCGCTGGCCAGGAAGGTGCGCACGCCTGAACCGAACCCCAGCGGGATCGTGTCGCTCAGTTCGGCGGTGCGGCCGATGAGGCCGGCCGGGGCTATTGCGGGGTCGCGTACGATCAGCCGGGCGGCGTAAGGCGTCTCGCCATCGTGGAAATCGGCCATGACGGTAAAGCGGTTGTCGCTGAGCGTGCCATAAAGGCCGAGCGCAAGGTCGGCGTCGGTATTCGACTGATACTGCGCCAGCCGCCAGGCAGACTCGTCGCCGTGGGCGCGCAAGCCCACCCATTCGGCACGGGCGCCGGGCAGGCTCAGCCGCGGCTGGCTGGCAAAGGCGCGATAGGCATCGGAAGCGGCC
>CBIHPL010000205.1:0-6353 GCA_966212005.1 uncultured Asticcacaulis sp. | reverse complement strand
CCAGACGTTGCGCCAGCAGGCATCGCGGCTTCTGGCCGACTCCCGCTACCAGGCGGCGGCCGAACCCTATCTGCACCTCGCCCGTGACTGCGCCGTCCATTTGCCCGTCAGGGTCGGCGACTATACCGACTTCTATGTCGGCATCCACCACGCCACCCGGGTCGGCGCCCTGTTCCGGCCGGACAATCCTTTGCTGCCAAATTACAAGCACGTGCCGATCGGCTATCACGGCCGCGCCTCGTCGGTACGCGTGTCCGGTGAGCCGATCGTGCGTCCGCGCGGTCAGACCAAGGCGCCAGAGGCCGACGTGCCCGGCTTCGGTCCGTCGAAGCGGCTCGATTTTGAGCTGGAGCTCGGGGTCTGGGTCGGGCCTGGCAACACGCTGGGGGATCCGATCGCCATTGCCGATGCCCCGCAGCATATCGGCGGCTTCTGCCTGCTCAACGACTGGTCCGCGCGTGATTTCCAGGCCTGGGAATATCAGCCGCTCGGGCCTTTCCTGGCCAAGAACTTTCACACCACGGTCTCAGCCTGGATCGTCACGCCGGAGGCATTGGCGCCGTTCCGCTCGGCGCAAGCCGCGCGCCCCGCCGGCGACCCCAGGCCCCTGCCCTATCTGTGGAACGATGACGACCAGAAGTATGGCGGCCTTTCGGTCGCGTTGCAGGTGTCCCTGCGCACGGCAAAGATGCGTGAACGGAACCTGCCGGCCGCCGTCATCAGCCGCAGCCACGCCCGCCATATGTACTGGACCGTGGCGCAGATCCTGACGCACCACGCCTCGAACGGCTGCAACCTCCAGCCCGGCGACCTGCTGGGGACCGGCACCCTGTCCGGCCCGGAAGCCGCCAGCGCCGGCAGCCTGCTGGAACTGAGCGACGGCGGAAAATCGCCCATTGTCCTGCCTTCGGACGAAATACGTACCTTTCTTGAAGACGGCGATGAGATTACCCTGAGCGCGCATGCCAAGGCTGACGGCTTTGTCCCGATCGGCTTCGGCGAGTGCCGGGGGATGATCCTTGCCGCGAGGCCGTGATGAAGCTTTATGACTACTGGCGCTCGTCCGCCGCCTATCGCGTCCGCATTGCGCTGAATCTCAAAGGCGTGCCGTATGAGGCCGTACCGATCGACCTGCGCACAGGGGCGCAATCGGCTGCCGGCTACAAGACCGTCAATCCGCAAGGCTTGGTTCCCGCCATGGAGGACGACGGTTTGGTGGTAACGCAAAGCCTGGCCATTATGGAGTGGCTCGAGGAAACCCATCCGCAGCCGCCGCTTCTGCCGGCGGATCCTGCCGGCCGCGCCGCTGTCCGCGCCATGATGCTGACGATCGCCTGCGACATCCACCCGCTGAACAACCTGCGTGTGCTAAACTGCCTGAAATCCGAGTTCGGTGCCACTCAGACGCAGATCGACGCCTGGATCGCGCGCTGGATCGGCGCAGGCTTTGACGCGCTGGAAGCACTGATCGACCATCACGGCGAAGGCTTTGCCTTTGGCGCCGCGCCGACGCTCGCCGATTGCTGCCTGATCCCCCAGGTCTTCAATGCCCGCCGCTTTGGTATCGATCTCACGCCGTGGCCGCGGGTCATTGCCGTTGACGCGGCCTGTGCCGGTCTCGATGAATTCATCGCCTCCCATCCGTCGCAGCAGCCGGGCGCCGAATGAGTTTTGCCCGCGTCTTTTCGACCCCGGCCGGTGTTGCCCTCGGACCGCTCGACCTCGTCGCCGATGGCAAGGCGCGCAACTTCGTCCTCGCAATCGGCGAGGCGCATTTTCACGGCTTTGTCGTCCGCCAGGGCGAGCAGGTTTATGGCTATGTCGATCGCTGCCCGCACGCCGGCATGCCGCTGGCCGAAGAGCTCGACGAATACCTGACTTCGCGTGGCGACCTGATCAGCTGCGGCTGGCATGGCGCGCTGTTTCGCATCACGGATGGTTATTGCGTCGGAGGCCCGTGCGCCGGCCGCAGCCTGACGGCCTGGCCGGTCGAGGTTCGAGACGGCCATATGGTAACCGCGTAACCGGCAACAAATAAAATTGGTCTGGTTGATCACGGCCTTCGGCAATGCCAATCTCGAACCGCACAGAGAGGAACCGCCATGCTGAAGCCCGCCGCCGCTGCGTTCGCAGCCTTATCCCTGCTCGCCTCAAGCACCGCGGAAGCCCGCAAGCCGCAAGGTCCGGTCGTTATTGGCTATGTCGCCGCCTTTCGCGACATGAAGGCAACGATGGAAATGACGGACCTCGGCAAGCTGACCCACATCAACATCTCCTTCGTCAATCCGGGCAAGGACGGCAGCATTGTCACCGGCGACACAATGAGCTGCATGGATACCGACAACGGCAATGGCAACGGTACGCGTTCGGTTGCCGAGGTTCGCGAAATCGTCCGCATGGCGCATGCCAGGAACGTCAAGGTCTTGGTATCGCTTGGCGGCGGCATCATTCCGGGCTGTTCGGGAGACTGGACAGCGCTGACGCGTTCAGGCGCGCGCGAAAAGCTGGCCGCCGACCTGCTGGCCTTCGTCGACGCGACCGGTCTTGACGGTATAGACGTCGATCTTGAATGGGCGGTGCTGACGGCCATCGACAAGGAAGGCAACTATGTCCCGTTCACACAGGCGCTTCGTGACGGCCTTACCCGGCGCAAAAAACTTCTGACCTGCGCCACCGCGTCCAGCCCCGGCGGCATGATCCCCGTCGGCTCGATCCCGCATTTCGACTATATCAACCTGATGTCTTACGATCAGATCGGCGAAACCTGGGGGACGGCAGGTTCGGAACATTCGACACTGGCGGCGGCCCATAAGGACATCGCCACCTGGAAGGCGCTGGGAGCAAAGAAGGAGCAGCTGACCCTGGGTGTTCCCTTTTATGGCCGCGGCTTCAACGGCTATAAGGGCGGGTACAGCTTCCACAAGGTGCTGACGACCTTCGGCAGGCACGCCGCCAGCTATGACGTGGTGGGCAAGGCCTGCGCGGGCTGTGACTACGTTACCTATAACGGTCGTCCAACCATCCGCGCCAAGGCGGCGCTGGCAGCGAAGGAGACCGCCGGCATCATGATCTGGGAGCTGTCGGAAGACGCCCCGGCGCCCGACAGCCTGCTGGAAGCCGCATACGACAGCCTGCACAACCCGGATTGAATCCCCGAGCCTACAGGCTCGCAATGACACGGTTGCGACAGCATTATGGCGTTCAAATAAAATTGACACTAATGTCAGTTTTGATTTGACCCTGGGTCAGGCTTTGTCTAGGCTTACGGCGCAGAATAAGAAGAGTGCCACAAATGACAGCCTGCGCATTGAAATTTGCCCGCGGTTCCGCGCCATATCCTGGCCGTTCCCGCATGCGGGGGCTGGTTTCGCGCGTTGCGGGAATTTCAAAAGAAATCAGCGGACAACCGGCCCACCGACGGCCCGACTCCGCACGCACGGGCCTGGCACGCTGCATACAATAAATAAGAAACAGGGAATGACGGCCAATGCGCGACAGTCTGCTTGAATATGTATTTCGCCTGGGCGACGACGCCCTGATCCTGGGCCAACGGCTCTCGACCTGGTGTGGCCACGCACCCAATCATGAAGTCGATCTCGGCCTGTCGAGCCTGGCGCTCGACCTGGTCGGCCAGGCGACCGATTTCCTGGATCTGGCCGCCGTCATCGAAGGCAAGGGACAGGACGCCGATACGCTGGCCTTCCGCCGCGATCCGCCCGACTACCACAATTGCCTGCTGGTCGAGCAGCCGAATGGTGACTTCGCCCAGACCCTGGCGCGCCAGTTTCTGTTTTCCAACTGGCAGGCCGTCTATCTCGACGCCCTGTCAGGATCGGCCAACACGGATATCGCCCGCATTGCCTCCAAGTCACTGCGCGACGTCCAGTCTCACGTCGAGTTCTGCCGCGACTGGATGATCCGCATGGGCGACGGTGACTGCGTCAACAACAAGCGGCTGATCATAAGCCTCGATGCCATGGCGCGCTATGTCGATGAGCTGTTCGTCATGGATGATGTCGATGACAAATTGCTGTCGCAAGGCATTGCCGTCGACAAACCGGCCCTGAGAGCGGAGTTCGACGCACGCGTCAATGCAACCCTGCGCCAGGCCCGCCTGGCCCATCCGCGTCCGGCCGAGCCAATCATCGGCGGGCGCCGCGGCCATCACAGCGAGCACCTGGGCCATATGCTGGCTGAGATGACCTTGCCGATGCGTAACGCCGGCGGGCGCTGGTAACAGGTATTTCCGGGCTAACAAAAAAAACGAGCGTATCGATCGATACGCTCGTTTTTGTTTCACGTCTGAAAAAGCCTACTTCTTCACTTCAATCTTCGGCAGGTGGGAAATTGGTTCCAGAGTAATGTCCCGGAACCAGGTCTCCGCGCCTTCGGACTGCAGCTGGATGCTGCCGTGGGTAAGTGGATCGCAGGTGCCCGCAGGCTCCGGGTCGCACAGCCCCCAGACCTCGGCGACCGGAACGCCGTTAACGACGTGGATGGCGCGGTCGCCCACGACGTAGAGGTCGAGCGTGTTCCATTCGCCCACGGCAAGATCAGCATTGAAGTTGTTTTCGATATTCCAATTGGCCGTATTGCCGACAGCGGCGCCTTCCGGCGCACCGTGCATGTAGCGCAGCTTGGGCGCTATCAGGCTGTCGTCATACGCCACGGCGGATTTGACGACCACGCCATTGCCGACCGGCACGGCCATGCCGACCGATCCCGTCATGATCTCGAATTCGACCGAGCGGCTCCAGGTGCCCCAGACCGCGCCGGGCTTACCATGGCTATGGTAGAGCAAGCCATTGTTTTCCGGTTCATCGAGGCGGGGCGCGTGACGCTTGCCGCTCCATTTATATTGCAGGCGCAGGTGATAGTTGCCGTAGTCACCCTTATGGACCAGGCTGCCCCAGGTCTTGCCCGAAATGAAGATCGCCGGGCGGCCATCGATCTCGCGCACGTCGAAGATATCGCCCTTGCCGCCGGCGCCTAGCGACGGACCGTGGTCCGGCCGATAGGTCTGCGCCGGATCGGCATAGCCCAGCCATGCGTCCCAGTCGTTCAGATCCATGCCAATGAAAAGACTGATTGCTTTTCCGGTCGCCGTGGGGCCCTTGGCCCAAACCAGGGTCTGGGGTTTGAAGACCGGCATGCCGCCAGGTCCGTCGGCGGCGGCAACAGGTGTGGCGCATGCAGCGATAAGTACCGCGGCAAGAAGAGGTCTCAACATGGGGGCTCCCTTAATTTTATACCGCACAGGCTAATCATGACAGCGCTTACCGTCAAGCCCGATATGGTCGCTCCCCGAGCTGGACCCGAACCTATTTGGCCTTCTTGGCGGCGTCCATCATGGAATACATGTTCATCACCATGCCGCCTGGCATGCGCATGTCGCCGGCCTTCATGTCGGCTGGGCAGGCGCCCTGCCACTTTCCGTCCATGACCACCTTGGACTCGGTCCGGCCCATCATGGCCGGGCTGAATTTCGTGTCGATCGTCTGCTGGAAGGCGCCGTCGCTGGTCGAAACGACTTCGATATGGCTGGTCATGGTGGTGGCTTTCATCGTGCAGACCTGATCGACCACAGCACCTGTCGCCGTCGCGCGGATATCACGCTGGCTGCATTTGATGTCGCTGCCCATCTGACCTGCTGCCTGACTCATCTTTTCGCCGAGTGCGGCATCGACACAGATCGTCATCGGCATGGGCGACGGCGCCCCTTCGACCGTATTCGTGATCTGCCACAGGCCTGGCTTGCGTCCGAGCGGATTGGCCTGCATCGGATCGACCTTGGCGGCGACGGCCGGTGCGGCTTTCGAAGCGGCGTCTTCAGCCTTTTGCGCGGTCGGCTTGTTACAAGCCGCGACCACGAACAGCGTGGCCAGAACAGCCGTCGTACCCAGGTTCATACGCGTAGCCATACTGACCTCCTCTGTTATCGGAATTTATTCAGCAGCTTCACTTTCGGCAGTCTGGTTCGCCGGGGCATCCGTATGCAGCGATTCCTGCAAGGCGCGTTCCGCGGACCGGGCCTCTTCATCGGACATCTCTGACGCCGGCATTTCGCCAGGATAGGCGTGCGGGGCCTCGTCCTCATGAGGCTGACGCTCACAGGCGGAAAGAAGGACCACAGCAGCCAGGCAGAGGAGCAGGCGCATAAAAACTCCCTGTAGCGATCACCCTGCATAGCGGCGATGGGTGCAAGTGTAAATGCCGCCGTGACTATTGGACAGGATCGGCAGGCAGTTGCCAGTCTATCGGCACCCGCCCATTGGCTTCAAGAAAGGCGTTCGCCTTGGAAAACGGCCGGCTGCCGAGAAAGCCGTTGTGCGCGGATAGTGGTGACGGGTGGG
>CBIHPL010000204.1:0-6358 GCA_966212005.1 uncultured Asticcacaulis sp. | reverse complement strand
AGAGTTGCATCGGCCTTATCCTCCGGCTTCTGGGATTCGAGCGCTGCAGCGGATGCCGCCACGGGCGCGGAACGGGTAGAGGCTGCCGCCTTGACCTGTGCGGGAACATGCGGCTGTTGCGGCGCGGCTACTGTGGTCCTTCGGGTCGGCAGGAAGGCGGCCGCCGCCGCCAGCGCCATGACACCCAGTCCACTCGCCAACGCCACGCTCGGCGTCAGGCGCGGGAGCATTCGGGAAAGCAGATCTTCACGCTTGAAGAACTGATGGCGGACAGCGCCTGCTACATGCAAGATGATCAACCCGGCCAATATATATGCCGCCAGCACGTGCGTTTCATAGGCAATGCCGTTAACGCTTTTCGGAATCGGCAAATGCGGCCAGGGGATCGAGCCGAACAGCAGGGTCGGCACCTTCAATTTGCTGGTCGATACCAGCGCCCAGCCGCTGAGCGGCCCAAGCAGCATGATCGCGTAGAGCAATCGATGCGTGGCCCGTGCTGCGAAGGCGGACAGCCGGTCGTCTGACAGCGCCTTTGGCCGGGGGACGGCAACGCGGATACCGATCCGGCTCAGCGTCAGCGCCAGAATGAGGATGCCCACCGACTTGTGCAGCTGATAGGCGGTAAACTGCGCCGCTGCCCGGGCGACGCCTGATAGTTGCCATCCCAACGCGAGCTGAAAGGCAAGGGCGGCGGCGATCGACCAGTGAAGCGCGATCGCCGCTAGGGAGTAACGTTGAGGTGACATGGGCCGTCTTTTTCCCTGTTATGACGTCGAAGAAAAGCGGCCCTATGCCCAAATTGCAAATTAGAAGTTGCGCTTGACGCTGACCGCCCAGGTCCGCGGCATCGCCGGTTGCGCGACGACGGTTCCGGCCTGATCGAGCTGATCGAAAAGCGTGAGATAATAGAGCTTGTTGGTCAGGTTCTGCACCTCCAGCGCGACTTGCCAGGTCGAATCCTCGGACGTCCAGCTTATACGGCCGTTCAGCACGGTATAGCCTTTGATAAGGTTGCTCGTATTGTTGATCGCATCCGTATAGACATCGCCCTGATAGTTCGCGTCGAGGCGCGCGCGGATTGACCCCGTCTTCAACGGAATTTCATATTGCCCGCCCAGGCTCCAGCTCCATTTGGGGGTGTAGGGCGTTACCATGTCGAGCGGCGCGATCGGGCTGGAGCTGCCCGCCAGCGCGCCGCTGCGCAGCTGCGTATATTTGAAATCGAGATAGGATAGCGAGCCGTTGAACGACAGGTAAGGCGTTGGCAGAAATTCCATCTCCAGTTCCGCGCCCTTCACCTTGGCAGTGCCAACATTGCGCGGCGCCCGGCAAGGCGTACCGACCGGGGTCGGGAATGGAGGGCTGGGCCGTTCGCAGGTGTTCAGCGTCAGCTGGATATTCTTATAGTCGTTATAGAAGGCAGCCGCGTTCAACCTGATACGACGATCCCAAAAGGTCGATTTCAGGCCGACTTCATATGTCGTCATCGTTTCCGGGTCGAAAGGCTTCAACTGTTCGGCAAAGAACGGCCGGGGATTGACGCCGCCGCCCTTAAATCCCGTAGACACTTGGGCGTAACCCATGACCTTGTCGGCAAAGTGGTGATTGAGCGCCAGGCGCCAGTCGGTGCGATTACCCTTGAACGCGCCGGTCAGGCCGTCGATCGGGCCGACCTGGAAATTAGGCGCCGGAAAGGGCCCGGGTATGGTGCCATCCGGGTTCTTGCGTTCATAGGTGTAGTTTTTTCGATCGTCGGTGTAGCGAATGCCCGCGATCAGATCGGTGTTTTCACCAATATGCCACTCTGTGTGTGCGAATACGGCCCATGTCTTGGCTGGCGTCGTGTCCCGCTGATAAAAATCGAGCGGGAGATATGTCAGGTCGACGCGGGCGGCATAGGCGCCATCCTGCTTGAAGTAAAATGCGCCGACGGTCCAGTCGAGAAATTTGTTCAGGCTCGTTCCGTTCAGGCGCAATTCTTGGCTGAACTGCCAGTGCGTCAGCTTGTTCGATACAAGTGTGTTTGACACCGGAGACTGGTCAAAGTCGGACGTGAACTCGGCTGTATATTCGCGATATGCCGTGATCGACGTCAGCGCGAGGTCTTCGTTGATCTTCCAGTTCAACCGCCCGGATACGCCCCAGGAATCCAGGCTGTTCTTGGGCGAGAACGACACGGGCTTCCATGGCTCGTTCGCGGTGGGTTGGCTGTTGTCGGAAAAGGTCGCATAGTTGACATAGGGGTCATTGACCGGATCGCCGGGGTTCCTATACTTGCCATAAGGAACGAAGATGTTGTTCTGGAACAGCAGCGGGGGCGTCGCGGGGTTGCCGTCGTCGATCGACGGGCCGGGCCCTGGCACATTGCCGTACAGCAAGGTGGATGCGGCGGCGCCGGAATTGTCGTTGACGATGTCGCCTGCCAAATCGACGGTGACATCTGTCGAGGGCGTCCAACGCAGCGACACACGGCCCGCGCCATAGCTCTGGTCACCCTGTTCGCCGATCTTGCACCCGTTAGCCCCTGTCAGTACGGACGCCCCCGATCCGGGATGGGTGCAGCCATAATCCAGCCGATCGATATACCCATCCCGTTGGCGCAAGGCGCCGGCAACCCGGGCAGCAAGCCGGTCGGGAATAATCGTGAAATCACCGACGGCCCGCGCATCTATGCGGTTATAGCTGCCGATGGTGACCTGGGCAGAGCCGCCATTCTTGCCGTCCGGCGCGCGTGAATATAATTTGATCGCGCCGCCGATCGAGTTGCGCCCCGCCAATGTCCCCTGTGGGCCTCGCAAGACCTCAACACGTTCCAGGTCCATCAGTTCAAGCAAAGACCCTGTCAGCGTCGAATAATACACGTCATCGACATATACACCGACGCCGGGCTCTACGGCGAAGTTGAAGTCTTGCTGGCCGATACCGCGAATATAGGCGATCATTGACGGCCCGAGAGAATCGCCGGCAGGCTTCAGCACGACGCTGGGCGCCTGCGCCGCGACTTCGTACAGCGAGCTTTGTCCGCGTGCCTCCAGCAGCTCAGCGTTGACGGCCGTGATCGCCAATGGCGTGTCCTGCACATTGGATTCGCGGAATTGCGCGGTCACGACGATATCGGAAAGGCCTTCCTGAGTGTCGGCCGCTGGGGAGCTTGCCGCCTGATCCTGTGCCAGGGCGGCGCCGTTGAAGAGGGCGAGTCCCCCAATTACTGCGACCATCGTCCTTGAAACCGGACCGAACCGGTCAAGTCCGCGCTGAAGCCGTTTTCCCATAAACACCCCCATTTTGTTGTACGATCATATTGGAGACTGGGCGCACGCCCTCGTCCCGAATTCTCAGCTTCTCAAATCGACTATCGACGCCTCGACCTGGATCGCCAGTTCGACTTTCGTGTCGAACCCCATCATCTTGCCATAACCGACGCCGAAATCGGCTCGATCGAAGGTGCCGTAGGCATCTGCTCCGCACGCTTCACGGCCGATCATCGGCTGCTTCTTGCAAAGGAAGCTCTTGATCTGAAGCGTGAGCGGCTTTGAAACGCCATGCAGCGTCAGGGTGCCTTCCACGCGGGCCGGTCCGCCGTTCTTGAAGCCGAGCAACCTGCCCTTGTACGTCGCGACCGGGAATTTCGCTGCATCGAGCATATCGGGTGACGCGGCATGGGCGTTCAGCCGGTCGTGACCAAAGTCAATGGAGGCCGTTTGAACCGCGATATCGACCGTGCCTGTCCCAGCGTCCTTGTCGATGACAATGGTACCCGAAGACTTGTTGAACTTGCCGCGCCAGGTGGACAGCCCGCCCATATGGTCGATGGCGATGCTTGGATAGGTATGTTCCGGATCGACCTGGTACGTGACGGGGGCCGCGATCGCCGCATCGGCCAAGATCGCAGCGCCGATCATCATCGCGCAATATTTTGCAGGCATCCCAACCCTCTCCACCAAAACATAGCCAAAACTTCAGTTATGTTCTGTATTGTGGTTGTGATCTCACTTCCATAGCGGATACTACCTAAATGCTGTAATCGGCATAGCGGATATTACTCATTAACAACATCATGTCGACCATGTACGGTACGTGTCATCGCGAACACTGGTGGTTTGCGATGAGCGTTCACATAATCAGGATTTAGAAAGAGGAGGGGCGCTTTATGCGTTCGTATCGATCCGGCATTGCCGTTATTGCGGCAACATTGTTGAGTTCAGTCGTCGTGCCAGTTGCCATGGCGCAGCCTACCAAGACAGCGATGGCCGTCACGAAGCTCGGCAATCTGGAAGACCGCGAAGCGATCGAAGCGGTCATGGTGCGCTACATGCACGCTTTCGACCAATATGATGCCGACGCCTATACCAACTGCTTCACGAGCGATGGGCAAATGAGCTTTGGCGGCCAGACATTCACAGGGACCAAGGAAATTCATTCGATCCTTGGTGAAGGCATTATCCAGAAGCAGCAGGAACTGTGGCTCAAGGCGCCGCTGAACACGATGAAGGGCTATCACCTGCTGAACAATGTGAACATCGACATCGTTTCGCCCGACGAGGCGCATGTGCGGTCCTACTGGCACTGGATCACCGGCCCATCGGGCAGCGGCCCCTACAGCCTGACCGCGATAGGCGTCTATGACGACGTGATCGTCCGGACGGCCCAGGGGTGGAAGATCAAGAAGCGCGTGGTTACGCTCTGATGCGGATTGCGCCCTGCCCGTCGCGGCGTCCATCCGTCGTACGGGCGGGGCGCCGCCTTTCGCTACTGGCCTTGGCCCTGCTTTCGCTGTCATCGGCAGCCAACGCGCGCGACCCTGTCTCCGGCGCGCGCCTGCCCTATCGGATATTAAAGGATCTGGGACGGAAGGGCCAGCGTATCACGGAAATCTTCAGCAACGGCGCGCCCGTGACTGCGCCGCTAACCGGCCCGGTCGCCTTCGCCGCCTATAATGTCGACGTCGCCAATGCGATGATCGATCTCCATGTCGCCGCCGTTCGCAACAGCGGGCTGGACACCTATGCGCGTGAGCTGGCGACGCTGGTCGCTTGCCGGGAAACAAACTACGCGCTGGAATGGAACGCGCATGAGCCTGCTGCGATCGCGGCGGGCATCGATCCGCGCGTCATCGCCACTGTCCGTCACCGCCGCCCACTGGACAAGCTGACGGCTCGTGATGCTGCCATCATCCGCTTCGGCCGTGAATTGCTGCATGATCGCAGGATGAGCGACAAGACCTTCGACGCGGTCGTCAATTTCTTCGGCAGAACCGAGGCCATGAACATGGTCGGGATCATGAGCTCCTACGCAATCAGCGGCTTCTATGCGGTCGCCGTGGATGAGAAGGTGCCCGGAACACCGCAACTTCCCCGTACGCGGCCCTGAGCCGATCACCCGCGCTCAAGCGGGAGCGCAGCTTTGCGCCGCCCGATCACCAGCAGCATCAGCGCGCAAGCGCCGATCAGCGACCCTGATGCCATGACAAGCGCCACGGCGGGCAGCTTGAAGTCGAGCGTGAACAGCAACCCCGCGACGATCGGCCCCAGCGCCGCGCCGCCACGGCCAACGCCGATGACGATGCCCGTGCCTCCGGCGCGGACAACTGTCGGGAAAGCATGGGCGATGATGGCGTAGAGGCCGACGACCGCGGCGTTGGTGCAGAAGCCTGCTGCTGCCGCGATCATCGCCAAGCCGGACAGGCTCGCCTGACCTTGTCCGAATATGGTCACCATTACCGTCGACAGCATAAGCGCGCCGATCACCAGGGCGCGGACGTTCACCCGCCAACTGAGCGCGCTGAGCGACAGGGCGCCGATGAGGCCGCCCACATTCGCCCATACCAGCACGCCACCCGCCGATGATGGCGCATATCCCATGTCCACCACGATCTTCGGCACCCATTTCAGGATGAAGTAAAAGGTCATGATGTGAAAGAAATAGGCCGCCGTCAGCAGCACCGTCGTGCGCGCCAGGCCAGGGCTGAACAGCGTGGCGAAGGATGCCTGGGGCGCCACCGGATCGGCAGCGGGCATGGCGCTCAAGGGGCGGTGCCCCATCCGCGCCATCAGCCTGTTGATCCGCTCGAGCGCATCCGCCGGCCGCTTTTGCAGCAGGAAGCCGATCGATTCCGGCAGCAGCATGAAGGTTAGCGGCAAGAAGATCGCGGTGACGGACCCGCCAAGCAGGAATATGTCGCGCCATCCCCCCGACACCAGCAGCATCGACGCGACCGATCCGCCCAGGATCGCGCCGATCGGATAGCCCGCCGCCATCAGAGCGACCGCCAAACTGCGGGCGCGCGCGTTGGCGAGTTCCGCGACGATGGCGTTGGTGCAGGCGAGCATGCCGCCGATACCGAGACCGGTGACGAGCC
>CBIHPL010000203.1:0-6397 GCA_966212005.1 uncultured Asticcacaulis sp. | reverse complement strand
GACGCCCTTGATTTCGGCCTCAGACTTAGCGCGCTTGGCGATGGTTTCGAGGTCGCTTAAGGCGGCCTTGGTAAAGGTGTTCATCGTCTTGCCAGGCACGTCGAAGGTGCAGAGCAGGATGCCGTCGGCGTCGAGTTCGGTCTTGAAGTTTTCCATTGTTCCTATCTCCCTGCCTTAGACGCGTTCGACCACGGTGGCGGTGGCCATGCCGCCGCCGACACACAGGACGGCCAGTCCCGTCGACTTGCCTGTGCGCTCCAGTTCATCGACCAGCGTGCCCAGAATCATGGCACCGGTCGCGCCCAGCGGGTGGCCCATGGCGATGGCGCCTCCGCAGACATTGATCTTGTCGTGCGGGATATCGAGCGCCTGCATGTAGCGCAGCACGACGGCGGCGAAGGCTTCGTTCAGTTCATAGAGGTCGATGTCCGACACCTTCATGCCCAGCTTCTTGAGCAGCTTTTCGGTGACGTAGCTTGGCCCGGTCAGCATGATCGACGGTTCTGACCCGATCGAGGCCGTGCCGACGATGCGTGCCTTGGCCTTCATGCCGGTGATGACGCCCGCTTCCTTGGAACCGACCAGGACAGCCGCGGCGCCATCGACGATCGACGACGAATTGCCCGGCGTATGGACGTGGTTGATGCGCTCGACTTCCGGATAGCGCTGATTGATGACGGCATCGAAAGCCATCTCCCCCATCATGGCGAACGACGGGTTGAGGCCACCCAGGGTCTGCATGTCGGTGCCGGCACGAATGCTTTCATCATGATCGAGCGCCGTGACGCCCATCTGGTCCTTGACCTTGATGACGGCATTCTTGAAACGCCCTTCGGCCCAGGACCTAGCCGCGCGCTTGTGGCTTTCGACGGCATAGGCGTCGCAGTCGGTGCGCGAAAAGCCCCACTTGGAAGCGATCATGTCGGCCGACACGCCCTGCGGCACGAAGTATTGCGGGAAGGCGCCACGGACATCGATGGCCCAGGCACCGCCGTCCGAGCCCATGGGCACGCGGCTCATGCACTCGACGCCGCCGCCGATCGCCATGGTCGCTTCGCCCGACACCACCTTGGCGGCAGCGATATTGACGGCTTCGAGGCCCGAGGCGCAGAAGCGGTTGACCTGCGCGCCGGCGGTATACTGATCGTAATTGGCCGCCAGAACCGCCGCGCGGGCGATGTCACCGCCCTGCTCGCCGACCGGCGTCACGCAGCCCCACGATACGTCATCGACCAGGGTCGTATCGAGATTGCTGCGGTCGCGCAGATTGCTCAGCACCTGAGCCGAAAGGTCGAGCGCCGTGAACTGGTGCAGGCTGCCATCCTTCTTGCCCTTGCCGCGCGGCGTGCGCACGTGGTCATAGATATAGGCGGAATTGTCTGGTGTCGGCATGAGCGAGAACATCCTCCGGCTTTTGGAGCCCGTTTTATAGGCGTGCCCACCAAAAGCGCCATTGGACCAACAGCCACTTTTGCGTGATGACACGCCCCTTTGCATGTAGCCACATAGGTGCGCTTACTTTACGCGAACGTCAAGATAGCGCGTGAAATATTCTGCGACCTTGCGGAAGGTTGCAGAAATTGTCATACAAATTTCTTGACGCTGATCCTCCGGCAAAATATTCGCTGGAAAAGCCCCGAGCCCGCCGGTTAAAACGGGGAAACAGAGAGGACCTTCCATGCCAGATATCATTCGCCGCTCCGCGCCCGGCGCCGTCCTGGGCGAAGGCCCGACATGGTCAAGCCGCGACAATTGCGTCTACTGGGTCGATATCCTGTCGAACAATCTGCATGCCTACTATATGGACGGCACGTCGCGCACATGGCACTTCCCCGAACATATCAGCTGGGTCATCGAGCGCGAAAAAGGCGGCTTCATCGCCGGCCTGATGAGCGGCTTCGCTGAAGTGACGCTCGAACCGCTGACAATCCGCCACATCCACAACCCCTACCCGCACGAACCGCTCAACCGCATGAACGACGCCAAGGCCGACGATCGCGGCCGCATCTGGGCGGGCTCGATGCACAAGCCGGTCGAAAAGACATCGGGCGCGTGGTATCGCCTCAATACCGACCTGAGCGTCGAGGAGGTCGACGGCCCCTATATGATCGCCAATGGTCCGGCCTTTTCCGGCGACTTCCGCACCGTCTACCACACCGATACCGGCCACGGCTCGGTCTTCGTCTTTGACATCGACGACGCCGGCGAGATCCGCAACAAGCGTCTCTTCCTGCAGTTCACCGACGAGATGGGCGGCCCGGACGGCATGACCGTCGACGCGCAAGGCGGACTATGGATTTCGCACTGGGGCATCGGCCGCGTCACGCGTTTTCTGGCCGACGGCCGCGAAGACTTCCATATCGACCTGCCGGCGAAGCAAACGACGTCTTTGTGCTTTGCCGGCGAACGCCTCGACCGTGTCTTCGTAACGTCCGCCGCCGTCGATCTTCCCGAGGATCGTGAGGGCGGGACATTCTTCGAAATCCCAAGTGAATTGTTGCGCGGCCACACCGGCCTTGAACCCCAGAAGTTTAAGGGCTAATTGCATTTTTGTTCGCTCAAGCGCCGCGAGGCTCCTCGACTTTTTTTGAGCGCTAACGCTTCGCTCCTTGAGCGCGAAGGCTCGGGCGGGTATTGCCCATGTCCAAGCGCCTCGCCCTCTAGAATTCCATTTTCTTGCTGAGCCTGATTCATGTCGACTGAACCGCCTGCCCTTCTCGCCGCCGACTGGGGCACGACCAACTTCCGCCTGTTCCTGTTCAGCGCCGACGGCGAAATCATCGCCCGCCACAATGCCAATATCGGTTTGAAGAATCTGGGGGTTCTGAGCTTCGAGCAGGCCCTGCTGTCGGTCATGAAGGAAGACTTCGCCCGCCCCGACCTGCCGATCCTCTTGTCGGGCATGGTCGGTTCGCGCACCGGCTGGAAGGAGGCGCCCTACGTGCCCTGCCCCGCCGGCGCAAAGGAAATCGTCGCCGGCATCGTCGACGCGCCGTCCGACAAGCTTAAGGTCAAGATCGTTCCAGGCCTGTCCGCGGACGCCGATCACCCGGGCATCAAGAACGTCATGCGCGGCGAGGAAACGCAGATCTTCGGCCTTAGCCAGAAGAATGGCGACGGCGTATTCGTCCTGCCGGGCACGCACTGCAAATGGGCCGTCGTCCATGACGGCACGATCCAGGGCTTCTCTTCTTACATGACCGGCGAAATGTTTCAGGTGCTGAAGCGTCACTCCATCCTGGGCGACCTGATGGAAAACGACGTCGACGACGAGGCCGCCTTTACCTTGGGCGTCGATCGCGCCATGAGCGACAAGTCGTTCCTGTCGCTCGTCTTCTCGGCGCGCACCGAAGGGTTGTTCGGCAATATCAAGCCGGAAAGCCTGTCGTCCTATCTGTCAGGCCTCCTTATCGGCTCCGAAATTCGTGCCGAATCGATCCGCCATGGCATTCGCCCGGTCACCCTGATCGGCGCGGGTTCGCTCATTACACTCTACAAGCGCGCTCTGAATCATACCGGCTTTGCCGACGTCACCGAAATTGACGGTGACGAAGCATCGGCAGCTGGACTGTGGGCGTTGGCCCAGCAAGGAAAGCTTATCTGATGTCTCTCGACGCACGTTGGCGCGACGCCCTCGACACCCTGCCTCTGGTTGCCATTCTGCGCGGCCTGCGCCCCAGCGAAGCCTTGGGCGTCGGCGAATGCCTGATCCGCGCCGGCTTCAAGATTCTGGAAGTGCCGCTGAACTCGCCCGATCCGTTCGACAGCATCAAAGCCATGGCCAGTGCCTTTGGCACCCGCGCCATTGTCGGCGCCGGCACCGTGCTGAACGTCGCCGATGTCGAGACGCTCAAGGCCGTTGGCGGCGAAATCTGCATCTCGCCCAACACCAATCCGGACGTGATTCGCCGGGCCAAGGCTCTGGAGATGATCTCTTTCCCGGCTTTCTTCACACCGACCGAGGCTTTCACAGCTGTCGACGCCGGCGCCGATGCGCTCAAGCTCTTCCCGGCCGAACTCGCGGGGCCGCAGGGCCTCAAGGCGATGAAAGCGGTCCTGCCGCGCCACGTGCCGGTCTTCCCGGTCGGTGGCGTCTCGGCCGACAATATGAAGGACTACCTGGAGGTTGGCGCCGCCGGTTTCGGCATCGGCACGAGCGTCTTCAAACCCGGCGACACAGCCGAGATCGTCTATAACAAGGCAAAGACCCTGGTCGATGCGTGGACGAAGGTCCGGCACTTCTGAGCACCCTGACCATGCGTCTCCTGGCTGTTACTCCCGACCTCGTGCCCGCGCTATCCACTCTGGCAAGGGACAGCTTCACGGAAACCTTCGGCCACCTCTATCCGCCGGAGGACCTTGAAGCTTTTTTGGGAAAATCCTACGCCCACAACGCTTTGCTGGCAGATATCTCTGATCCGGCCCAACATTGGCGCATCATTCTCGACGAGACCGGCGCCGCGGTGGCCTACATGCAATGCGGAAAGGTCGGCCTGCCGCATCCCGATGCCCGGCCGGACAGCGAAGGCGAACTGAAGCGGCTCTATGTCCATTCCAGCCAGCAAGGCAAAGGGCTGGGCAAGACGCTTATGAATGCAGCCCTCGCCTATATGACGGAGCGTTTCGGCGATGCGCCGCAATGGATCGGCGTGTGGAGCGAGAACACCAAGGCTCAGGCGCTATACGGCAGTTTCGGCTTTCACCGCGTCGGCGCGTACCAGTTCGCAGTCGGCAATACGCTCGACGACGAATTCATCCTGCGCCGGATACCCGGTAATATCTAGAGCGATGTGGCGAAACGAAAACTCAGATCGGAACGATTGCTTCCATCTAAAATCATTCCGATCTAGGCAGGCCTTCGCAGCCACAGGGCCATGGCCCAGGCATAGCCTTCGTTCTTCAGCCGCTTGATCACTTCCAGCGGGGGCAGCCAGATCAGTTCATGGTCATCCTCGACCTTGGCCTGGGGCCGCTCGCCGACCCTTTCGACCTCATAGAAGCGGCAGAGGTTGTTGTAGCCGGTTCCGTCGGCATGGACGAAGTAGTGCAGGAGCTCGGTCACCGGGCGGCCGACGCGCACCTCCAGTCCCGTCTCTTCCAGAAATTCGCGCTTCAGGGCCTGCTCCGGCGTTTCGCCGGGATCGACCGCGCCGCCTGGCAGGTCATAGGTAAACTTGCTGTAGCCGACCTGAGCGCAGGCGATGCGGCCATCGTGCAGCAAAATGCCGTACGCACCCTCGCGAGGCAAATAGTCCAGGCCATCCACCCGTCTTCCGAATTGCATCAGTTCCGTCACCGGCCCATCCTCAAACATTGGTCCGGGCTGGTATTAGAGCGATATGGCGCACTACGTAAGTGGCCTTAAGCAAACATCTATAAAAATTGTCCGACAATTCAGCTGCGGCGAGATTATTTTTGCAAAGCCTATTAGCTGCTTATTTGATGCTCATGCTCCGTTGCGTGTCATGCAAGGCCAGGCGAACGAGTGATTCCATGCACCACCGGGCGTCCGACGGGTCGCCGCGCAGGATGGCTTCATAGACGGCGCGGTGCTCAGGTACCGGATCGCGTTCCAGCGCCTTGATGCGCTGTTTGTAGCGCGTGGACCAGGCGACGGCCGCGCTGATCGACGAACTCAGAGATGCCAGGGCCTCGTTACCGGTCGCGCTCATCAACGCATCGTGGAAATCGAGGTCGGCCTGCCGTCCGGCCTCGGTCGCCAGCGTTTCCGACGCCATGACTTTGAGCGCATTGTCCATGATCTCAAGATGACTGTCCTGGCGCCGTTGCGCCGCCAGCGCCGCTGCGGCCGGTTCCGTGATCAGGCGCAGTTCGAACAAGCCCAGAATAAAGGTTTCGCTCGGTTCGGTTTCAAACATCCAGCGCAGGACTTCGGGATCGAGAATGTTCCAGCGGACGCGCTCGGTCACGCGCGTCCCGGTCTTGGGCCGGCTTTCGACCATGCCCTTGGCCGCCAGGATGCGAATGGCTTCGCGATAGGCCGACCGCGATATTTCCAGCGTGCTCGACGAATCGATCTCGTTCGGCAGGGTCTCGCCCGGCGCGTAAACTCCGCTCAGGATATCGACGCCCAGACGATGCGCCAGCGCGCCGTGCAGACGGCCTTGCGGCATGGTGTTTTTAAAAGAGGTGACAAGCGGCCCGGTATTGAGCGCGTAGTCCTCGACCTCACCGTCGTCATCCAATGGCGTCAATGCGCAGCCTCCCGATTTATGATCTTGCCGCAAGTGGATCGGACTATGCCATTTCATCAGACAATTGACAATCACCATCCCCGGCACTACACCTTTTATTTGTCAGACTAATAAATTGAAATTGGTGCAGGAAACGCTTATGTCGTACCGTCTTATTCAGGTTGTCAGTTCGGACGGTGTCC
>CBIHPL010000202.1:0-6402 GCA_966212005.1 uncultured Asticcacaulis sp. | reverse complement strand
GATTAATCAGCGACTGCCATTCGCCGACCACCTGACCGCCTCTGATCTTGACTGCGCCGATCTCGGTCACGCGATCATTGGGCGGGCGGCCACCGGTCGTTTCGACGTCGACCACGACATAGGTCTGGTTCGGATCGACCCGGTATTTGACCTTGCAGATATCGGCTTCGAAACCGAGCGACTTCAGCAGATTCAACCGCGCCAGCTGGTTGCGGCGGACCTGGTCGCCTTCGGCCTTGATCTCGATAAAGCGGATCTGGCCGTCGCGCGTCAGCATCAGGTCGGGGAAGCCATCGCGTAAGCCATAGAAGTCTTCGGTCAGGCGCTCCAGCACGCCGCGCACGGCCTGTGGTGGCGCGGCCATCAGCAATTGCGTCATCAGCACACCCAATGTGTCGTGCCACCAGACGATGCCATTGTCGTCGCCGGCGTGGTTGAGTGTCGTTTCGCGCACGATATCGAGCGCCCGCCCTTCCTCGACCGCTTTCAGCTTGACCGCGATCGTACCGGCATGGAGGTGATGGAAGGTCCGGTCTTTCAACGCCTGCGGCACCAGGTCGAACCCGCTCGACAGGGCCCCCGGCCCTTCGAACAGCTCGTCCCAGAAGATCAGGCCGAACAGCGCTGGCCACAGGCCGTTTTCGGTGTGATGCGCCGCCCAGCCTTGTTCAGCGAAGTACCCGATCGCCGCCTCTTCGGCATAGCCGCGGTAAAGCTCATCGACCTCGATCGTCTCGGCCGAGCGCAGCAGTTCGGTAAAGACGCCGGTGCGCGACTGGCCGAATTTGCGGCGGAAAAAATCGTCGGCGAAGATATATTCCTCGTCGTGCGAAGGGGCAGCCAGCATGGTTTCCAGCATGCCTCGGACACGTTCGGTGTGCCCGCCGGCGTGCAGCAGGCGCACAACACGTTCGCGGCTGTCGAAATGGGTCGAGCGTTCGTAAAGCGCAACGGCGGTGTCGACATCCCTGGCCTTTTCGAACGCCTGCCCCAGCAGGAAAAGCAATTGGTCGCGCAATCGCAGGACAAAGTCGTTATCGGCCGGCGGGAAGCTGTCGATATGGTCGGCAACCTGGCGCGGATCGGCCTCGCCCGACTTCAGTTTGCGCAAAGCCGTCGTATAGACAAAGCCCGCCCGCGCCTCTTCCAGGCTATGGAAGCGCGCCTGATAGCTGTCCTGCGCACGCACCGACACGACGCCGAGATCGCGGAGGGTAAAGCTCAGCAGATTGTCATTGAGCTTGCCGAAATAGAGATAGAGCAGGAATCCGAGCGTCTCCTTATGGCCCGGCACCATGCGCTCGGAGACATCGTAGTCGGCGGCGAAATCGTCAAAGGCCAGCTGGGAATGGATATGCGCCACCAGATCGGACTTCGACCAGTTGCTCTTGATCTTGAGACCATGGCGGCGGCCGATGTCGATCACGTCCGGCTTGCCCAGGGTGTCGAGGCAACCGCGGAAATCGCACGCTTCCAGCCGGCGGGCAAAGCCCGTTTCCAGCAATTCCGCCAGGCCGTCGGCGACGTCGTCGATCTCATCATAGTCGAGATCGCGCGGGCTGAAGACCGCCTTCTTGCGGTTGCTCATACGGATATAGAGGCACTGCGCGGGAACACTCAAAGCCATGAAGGCGTCGATGAATTCGCGCTCCGCCTCACCCAGCATCTCGCCATACACCGACGTTACAAAGCCTGTCATTTCAAGGAAATGATCGCGGTAATAGGTCGGTGGAAGAATGGGGAAATTGCGGCTCATGCCGTTCGTTCTATATTCGTTCCGGGCTGATATTGCAATGCCGCCGCGAAAGGATCACGACAGATGTTATCCGTTGGATATTGGTAAGGGGAACCACGAAGTCAGTGTAAACGGCTTCCGTCGAGTGCCTGGCTTCGATTTAAGCGGGTCCACAGATTTCACAGACTACACAGATGATCCGAGCACGTGGACGTAGATGCGCTTCGTTGGCTTGGTCAATGACGGCGCGTCGCGCCGACGGGTTTTGTATACATATAGAGCGCAGTCTTTTTCATCTGCTCGGATCATCTGTGTAATCTGTGGACCGCCTTTACACTGCTTCAACAGGTTCAGGTCACGATAGCCAAGCTCCAATAGCGTGTTTGTGGTTCACATCCCAAGTGCCAGGGTCGCCGCGGCCAGGTCCTGAGACGCATCGCCGACGCTCTTGAACACGGTCACCACCTCGTCGCGATCCCTGATGGCGGCAACTTCGCACAGGTCGCGCAAGGTCCCGCGCACCGTGTCCACGGTCAGGCCCGGGCCGATCAGATCGCCGGCCTCGCTCAAAGCCGCAGCGCTATCGATCCACACGGCATTCCCCATGGCCGCGTCATCGGCTTCGCGCATGGCTGGCGTATAGCCGCCGATCAGCGCCACGTGCTGGCCGGCCTTCAGCCAGGCGCCGCGCACCAGCGGCTCGGTGCTCAGGGTCGCGCAAGCCACGATGTCGGCCGCCTTCACGCCGGCTTCGAGATCGCCGCAGACCTCGGCATCAAAGCCATGACTGCGCAGGTGATGGACCAGACTTTCGGCATTGCTGCGCGTCGGGCTAAAGACCTCGACATGACGAATGTCGCGCACGGCCCGATAAGCAAAGGCCAGCTCCGTCGCAATCCGTCCCGAACCGATCAGCAGCAAACGGTGTGACGATTTCACAGCCAGCCGATCGGCCGCCAGAGCCGTGACCGCCGCTGTGCGCCGCGCCGTCAGCTCCCCTCCGTCGAGCAATGCCCTATGCTCGCCCGTCACGGCATCGAAGACCAGGTAGCTGGCCGTCACCGCCGGCAGCGACCGCGCGGCATTGCCGGGCGTGACATTGACCAGCTTGATGCCGCCGAGTGACGTATTCCAGGCCGGCATCAGCAGCAGCGAGGCATCGGGCTCTCCCGCCTGTTGCATCGTATGGATATGACGCTGCGGCGCTTCGACCGCGCGAGTCAAAAGGCGTGGCAGGTCCTCGACCAGACGGCTGTACGGCAGGGCTTCGATGACATCGACCGATGAATAGACGCGCATGTGTTCTCCTTTGAATGTCAGCGATCCGCCGCCGTCTGGGCCAGCAGCCAGTCGCGAAACGCCACCAGCGGCGGGTGGGCCGCCCGCTCATGCGGCCAGGCAAGGTAATAGGACTCAGCGCTCTGCATCTCGCCGTCGGGAAGTGCGCGCACCAACTGCCCGGTGCGCAATTCGTCCTCAATCAGAAAGACCGGCAGAAGCGCCACGCCAAGGCCGGACCGTGCCACCTGGGCCAGGGTCGCGAACTGGTCGAACAGCATGCCATGGACGTGTTCATCGGGTACGCCGTGCTGCCGCAGCCAGCGCTCCCAGGCGTCCGGCCGCGTCGTGATGTGCAAAAGCGGTGCGCGGCGCAGGTCGGCGGCCTCCCTGAAATCGTACTGTGCGGCCAATTCCGGGCTGCACGCCGGCACGACGATCTCGTGGCGTAGCAGCACGGTTTCCGCCCCGCGCCACTGGCCGGAACCGATATGGATGGCGGCATCCATCGGCTCCAGCGCGAAATCGAACACGGTCAGCCGCGTCGTCAGGTTCAGCGTAATCCCTGGATTTTCTTTAAGGAAATCCGGCAGGCGCGGCGCCAGCCAGCGCGTTCCAAAGGTCGGCAATATGGCCAGGTTCAGTGTCCCACCATGCGGATTGGCGCGCAGGTTCATCGACGCCGTGCCTATCTTGCGCAAGGCATCGCGAACCTCACGCGCATAGGTTTCGCCGCCCGGCGTCAGGCGGATGGTCTGGCGCTCCCGGTGGAACAGCTCGACCTCAAGCTGGTCCTCCAGCGCCTTGATCTGGCGGCTTACGGCGCTCTGGGTCAGGTTCAGTTCGCGCGCCGCCGTCGTGACCGAGCCGGTACGCGCCGCCGCCTCGAAGGCTTGCAGGTGGGACAGGCTGGGCAGGAAGCGTCGCGGACCTAACATTATTCCATTTCAGAATGATATGATGCGCAAACAGCGCTGGAAGTGGCCAATATAGCGCGTATTATGCGTTTGAACATACCGATTTGGAATAAATGCCGACACCCGCCACCACACACGGACTATGGGCCATGACCGCCCCGGAAGCGCCAGCCACAACGCAGCTGAGCGGGGACGTGCGCGCCGACGTCGCCATTGTCGGTGGCGGCTATACCGGTCTGTCGACCGCGCTGCATCTGGCGAAACGCGGCATCAAGGCCGTGGTGCTGGAAGCCGGCCCCGTCGGCTTCGGCGGCGCCGGGCGCAATGTCGGCCTGGTCAATGCCGGCATGTGGGTCATGCCCGACGAACTGCCAAACGTGCTTGGTCACGTCCATGGCGATCGGTTGCTAAGCCTGCTGGGCGACGCGCCTGCCGCCGTCTTCGATATCGTCAAAACCTACGGCATTGCCTGCGAACTGCGCACCGAAGGCACGCTGCACTGCGCCGTCGGTGCGGCTGGTCTTGAAGAACTGAAAGCACGCGAAGCCCAGTGGCAGGCCCGCAACGCGCCTGTCCGTCTGCTTGACGCAGCCGAAACCGCGCAACGCGTCGGCTCGAACGCCTATTCGGGCGCTCTGCTCGACCTGCGCGCAGGCACCATCCAGCCGCTCGCCTATGTGCGCGGCCTGGCCGGCGCGGCGCTGAAGGAAGGCGCCGTCATTCACACGCAATCGCCCGTATCCGGTGTCGAAGCCGCACCCGCAGGTTGGCGCGTCGTGACCGACAAGGGTTCGGTGACCGCGTCGTGGGTGGTCATGGCGACCGATGCCTATACCCAAGGCCCGTGGGAAATCATCCGCCGCGAGCAGGTCCACCTGCCCTATTTCAACCTGGCGACCGAGCCGCTTCGGGCCGACGTCCGCGCCACCATCCTGCCCGGCGGCGAAGGTGCGTGGGATACGAAAGAAGTGCTATCTTCCTTCCGCATGGACGCGCGCGGCCGGCTTGTCTTCGGCAGCGTCGGTGCGCTCAAAGGCACCGGCCACGGCATTCACCGCGACTGGGGCCTGAGGGCGTTGCACCGCATCTTCCCGCAACTGGGCAAGGTGAAGTTTGAGGCTGAGTGGTACGGCCAGATCGGCATGACCGACGACAACCTGCCGCGCTTCCACAAGTTTGCCCATCAGGTCATCGGCATCAGCGGCTATAATGGCCGCGGCATCGCGCCGGGCACGGTCATGGGCCGCACCCTGGCCGAGCTGATCGCCGGCGATGCGGGCGAAGCCGACCTGCCCCTGCCCGTAACCACGCCGCAGGAAGCCAAGATGCGAGCATTGAAGGAAGTTTTCTATGAAGTCGGTGCACAGGCCGTGCACCTGACCGATTCACGTTTCTGAGGACACACACATGATCACCGAAACCACCAAGACCGCCGAACAGGTCGGGCAACTGCTGAAGTCCTTGGGCGTTGACGCCTCCGCCTATACCGGCGGCACGCTCAGCGTCCATTCGCCGATCAATGGCGATCAGATTGCCGTCACGCCGGAAACCTCCGCCGCCGACACCAAGGCCGCCATCGAAAAAGCGCACGGAGCGTTTCTCGCCTGGCGCACCGTCCCGGCGCCCAAGCGCGGCGAACTGGTCCGCCTGTTCGGCGAAGAACTGCGCGCGCACAAAGCCGATCTCGGCAAGCTGGTCTCGCTCGAAGTCGGCAAGGTGACCTCCGAAGGCCTGGGAGAAGTCCAGGAAATGATCGACATCTGCGATTTCGCGGTGGGTCTGAGCCGCCAGATCTACGGCCTGACCATCGCCACCGAACGCAGCCAGCACCGCATGATGGAAACCTGGCATCCGCTGGGCGTCTGCGGCATTATCTCGGCCTTCAACTTCCCCGTCGCCGTCTGGGCGTGGAATGCCGCCCTGGCGCTCGTCTGCGGCAATGCCATCGTCTGGAAGCCGTCGGAAAAGTCGCCCCTGACCGGAATCGCCACCCACGCCATCTTTGAGCGTGCGCTGAAGCGTTACGTCAATGATGGCTATGACGCGCCGGACGGCCTGTCGGCCCTGGTCATCGGCGGCCGCGATATCGGTGAGACCCTGGTCGATCATCATAAGGTCGCACTGATTTCCGCCACCGGCTCGACCGCCATGGGCCGCGCCGTCGGTCCGAAACTGGCTGCGCGCTTTGCCCGTTCTATCCTGGAGTTGGGCGGCAACAATGCCGCCATCGTCGCCCCGACCGCCGATCTCGACCTGACTTTGCGCGGTGTTGCCTTCGCCGCCATGGGCACAGCCGGTCAGCGCTGCACGACGCTGCGCCGCCTCTTCCTGCATGACAGCATCCACGACGCCTTTCTGGCGCGCCTGAAGTCGGCCTACGCGTCCGTCAAGATCGGCAACCCGATGGAAGACGGCACCCTGGTTGGACCGCTGATCGACAAGGCCGCCTTCGACGGCTTTGAGAAGGCCATT
>CBIHPL010000201.1:0-6403 GCA_966212005.1 uncultured Asticcacaulis sp. | reverse complement strand
CACGTCGAGGTCTCCATGGGAGACACCTCGCGCAAGGTGCAACTGGTCAGGGGCGAGGCCTGGTTCGAGGTCGCCAAGAACCCCGATGCCCCGTTCGTCGTTTCCGCCGGCGATATCCGTGTCCGCGCCGTCGGCACGGCGTTCAGCGTCCGCCGCCACGCCGGCGGCGCAGATGTGCTGGTGACGGACGGGACGGTCGAAACCTGGAGCGTTCGCGATCCCGAAAAGCGCATGCGACTGTCGGCTGGCAGCCGCGCCTTCGTCGCCGAGGCGGCGGAAGCGGTCGCCGTGATCGACCAGCCGGACGAGATCGACCGCAAGCTGGCCTGGCGCGAACGCGAGATCATCCTGCGCGAGGAAAGCCTCAGCGCCGCCGCCGCCGAATTCAACCGCTATAACGATCAGCAGATCGTCATTGCCGATGCGGGGCTGCACGATGTGAAACTGGTCGGCGGCTTCCAGGTCGACCGGCCCGAAGCCTTTGCGCGCGCCGTTCACAGCGCCTTCGGCGTGCCGGTCAGCATCCGGCATGACCGTATCATAATTGGCACACAATCCACCTCGTCATAAATTTGTACGATAATACCGGCGGAAAAAATCCCTGCCGTTCATCTCGTTATTGAAGGGGCCGGGAAGTGTCCCTCGTTCGAGATGTCTAAAGACAGGGGAATTCACATGAGAGACTTTTATAGTGCCGGCTTGCGCGCTGCCTTGATGGGCTCTGCCGCCGCCGTGGCCATCGCAGCGCCCGCCATGGCGCAGGAAAAAGCATTCAATATCCCGGCGCAGGACGCGGTCACCGCGGTGCCGAGCTTTGTCCAGCAGTCCGACCTCCAGGTTCTGGCGGCCGCCAGCGAACTTCGCGGCATCCGCACCAATGCCGTCCAGGGCAGCATGACCGCCGACGCGGCGCTTGATGCGCTGATCAGCGGCACGGGGCTGACGGTCAAGTCGCGCGCCGGCAATTCGATCGTCCTGGCGCGCGCCGCAACGGCTGAAAACGCCGCCACTCCGGCGGCCGCTGAAGCGTCGGCCGAGTCCCAGGCGGAATCGCAGGACGTCGTCGTCGTCGGCATGCGCAAGTCGATGCGCGACGCGCTCGACGTCAAGCGCCGCGAAACGGGCGTCATGGAAGCCATCGCCGCCAAGGACATCGGCGTCCTGCCGGACGTGACCATCGCCGAGTCGATCGCGCGCCTGCCGGGCGTCAATACGACGCGTGACCGTGGCAATGACAGCCAGGCCGCGATCCGCGGCATCGGTCCGCGCATGGTGCTGGGCACCGTCAACGGCCGCGAAGTGGCCTCATCCGAACCGGACCGCAATGTCCGCTGGGAAATCTATCCGTCGGAAGTCGTCTCGGGCGTCAGCGTCTACAAATCGTCGGAAGCCAAGCTGATCGCCGGCGGCATTTCCGGCACCGTCGATATCCAGACCATCCGTCCGCTCGAATACCGCGGGCCGGAGCTGGTGGCGCGCGCCGGCGCCGTCTATTACGACGGCGGCACGGCCTTCCCGGATTATGATGGTCTGGGCTATCGCGCCTCGGGCTCGTTCGTCAAAAAGCTGACGCCGGAATTCGCCTTCGTCATCGGCGTCACCGCCCAGCGCCAGAAGAATGGCTATGAGTCGTTCCAGGGCTGGGGCTATAATGACGACAGCATCCGCCCGGCCAACTCGACCGGTCCGATTGTCACCGGCGGCCCCAAGGTGCCGACGCCGTGGGGCGCAGCGGCCGAAGCCAAGCTCCTGACTTCGGACCGCTACAGCGTCTCGACCGGCTTCCAATATCGCCCGGACGAAAACTTCCAGCTGACCTACGACCTGCTCTATTCGAACTTCAAGATCAGCGAAGACCAGAACCAGCAGTGGTACGAAGGCAACTGGGGCAACTGGGCCGGCGGCAATACCGGCGGCTACACCAATCCCGTCATCGTCAATGGCGACCTTGTCGGCGCCCGCACGGCCTACAGCACGGTGACCTCGGTCATTGCGCAGTATAACGAAGACAAGGACCTGATCGTCACCGGCCTGAACGGCCGCTGGACCTACGACCAGTGGACCGTCACGGCGGACGCCTCCTACTCCAAGGCCGAGCGCAGCAATCTGTGGCAGGCCGTGAAGATGCAGTACTATCCGGCGACCATGGACTGGATGCTGGATGGTGACGATCCCTTCGTCAAGGTATCGAGCGAGCCGCAGGACAACGCCCAGAGCATTGAATGGGTCACGGGCGACTATGCGCCGGGCCGCCTGAAGGACGAACTGAGCGCCATCGCCCTCGATGCCCGCCGTGATATGTCGGATGGCTTCCTGACCTCGGTCCAGTTCGGTCTGCGCTTCGCCGACCGCATCAAGTCGGAAATGACCATGGCGACCGGCCAGGCCCAGCACAAGACGGGTGTAACGACGCTGGCGACCAGCAATTTCGACTCTTACGAGTTCAAGAATTTCGAAGTCCCGTCCATGCTGACCGGTGATTTCGACACCCTGGTGACGGCGGCCTATGGGTCCGGCGCGCTCGATTTCGACCCGAATTCGGTCGATTACAACTCCACGGTTCGTGAAAAGGTCCTCGAAGCCTACGTCCAGGGCCGCTATGAGACGACCCTGTTCGGCAGGCCCACCGACGGCAATATCGGCCTGCGCGCCGTCGGGGTCGAAAGCGACAGCGCCGGTGAAAGCTTCTCCGGCGGCGGCTGGTTCCAGGACCTGTCGGGCAACTGGGCCTTCTATCCGCTGATCCAGACCTCGGCCAACGGCGGCAGCGACTATATCAAGCTGTTGCCGAGCGCCACGGCGCGGATCGAGCTGGCCGACAGCACCTTCCTCAAGCTCGGCGCCGCCAAGGTCCTGTCGCGTCCGCCGCTGAACGAGCTGAAGGCCAATCGCAGCATCTCGCCGATCGCGCCCTTCTCGGGCTCTTCCGGCAACCCGTACCTGAAGCCGTTCGAAGCAGTGCAGCTGGACGTCTCATACGAAAACTATTTCGACAAGGACGCCCTGTTCGCGGTCGCCGGCTACTACAAGCAGATCGATAACTATATCGGCTACAACCAGCGCAGCGAAACGATCAACGGCAATCCGTACACGCTTGTGTCGCCGGTCAACAAGGACGATTCGGGCTATATCGCCGGTCTGGAATTCACTTTCCAGACGCCGTTCAGCTTCATTCCAGGTTTCGAGAAATTCGGCGTCTATTCGAACCTGGCCCTGGTCGATTCGGATATCACGGAGTTTGTCCCGACGAACAACCCGCTGGCCATGAACGGCGTCGCCGACACCACGGGTACGCTGGACCTGTGGTACAGCGACGGCACGGTCGAAGCGCGCCTCGGCGCCAAGTACCACAGCGCCTATACCGCGCTCTATGGCTGGGAATCGAGCGCGCTGGTCAGCGTCGAGCCGGAAACGACCGTCGACTTCAGCGCCAGCTACAATGTCAACAGCCGCGTCTCGCTGCGTTTCCAGGCGGCGAACCTGCTGGATACGCCGCTGCGCGCCTATGACGACAACAAGGAAAACCGTCTGCGCCGCATGGATTACTACGGCCGTCGCTTCCTGTTCGACGTCACTGTGAAATACTAAGTCTCAAAGCGAGCGATAAACTCATGGCCGGGCGCTTGACCCTAGGAGCGTCCGGCCATCATTGTCTCAAGATAACAATTCCCGGAGAACCGCCGCCATGACCCTCAATCGCCGCGAAGTGTTGGCCACTGCGACAGTCGCATCTCTTTTGGTCTCATCGAACGCCGTCTCGGCGCAAAGCGAAACCACGGTCGTGACGAGAGATGAGGCGGGGCGTATGGGGCGGACGCGCTTCAACGACGGTTGGAAGTTTGCGTTCGGCCATCTGCATGACGGCGACAAGGATTTCGGTTTTGGCCTCGACCTGCGCACCTATGCCAAGCAAGGCCCGGATTCGGGCAAGGTGGCGCAGGCGGCGTTTGACGATTCAAAATGGCGCGAAGTCACCCTGCCGCACGACTGGGCGGTCGAACTGCCGTTCGTGCCCAATCCCAAGGCCTCGGAACTGAAGCCTGACGACCGCGGCGCCATCTGGGACCCGGCGGCCAACCATGGCTTCAAGCCGCTGGGCCGAGACTATCCGGAAACCAGCGTCGGCTGGTACCGCAAGACATTCGCACTCGATGCCGCTGACAAGGGCAAGCGCATTGTCCTCGAGTTCGATGGCGTCTTCCGCAGCACGATCGTTATGGTCAACGGCTATATCGTCCGCGAACACGACGGCGGCTATACCGGCTTCTCGATCGATATCACCGACTTCCTCAATACCGACGACAAGCCCAATGTCATCGCCGTGCGCGTCGATGCGTCGCTTGGTGAAGGCTGGTTCTACGAAGGCGCCGGCATCTACCGCCACGTCTGGCTGACCAAGGTCAATCCGGTACACGTCCCGCAGCATGGCGTGCTGGTGCGATCGAAGACGGATGGGACGGTCGAAGTTACCACGACCGTGCGTAATGACAGCGACGTGCCGCGAACAGTGATCGTCGCCTCATCGGTGAACTATCTGGATGTGCCCACGAGCAATCCTGACGTCCGCGACGATTCCTCGATTGACCTGCCTGCGTGGTCTTCCACCGATGTCGTCCATCACATGAAGATCGCTCAGCCCGCACTTTGGTCGGTGGATTCGCCTAAGCTCTATTGGATAAATACCAACCTCACCGTTAAAGACCAGGTTGTTGACGTGGTCGCGACCACCTTCGGCTTCCGCGACATAAGGTTCGACGCCGAGAAGGGCTTCTTCCTCAACGGCCAGCATCTGAAGCTGAAGGGCACCTGCAACCACCAGGACCATGCCGGCGTCGGCGCGGCCATTCCGGACGCCCTGCAATATTACCGCTTGAAGCTGCTGAAGATGGGCTGCAACGCCTATCGCGCCTCGCACAATCCGCCGACGCCCGAAGTGCTCGATGCCTGCGACGAGCTGGGGCTGCTGGTCATCGACGAAACGCGCATGATGACGTCGTCCAAGGAGGGGCTGGACAACCTGCGCAGCATGATCGTGCGCGACCGCAACCACCCCTCGATCATCCTGTGGTCGATTGGCAACGAAGAGCCGCAGCAGGGCACGGAGCGCGGCGCCATAATCGCGCGCACCATGAAGCGCCTGTGCAATGAACTGGATCCGACGCGCGGTGTCACCTATGCGATGGACCAGGGCTACGGTCATGGCGTCACCCACGAAGTCGACGTGCTGGGTTTCAACTACCGCACCCACCTGATCGACGACTTCCACGCCAAATATCCCACCATCCCGATCATCGGTTCGGAAACGGCATCGACGGTCGCGACGCGCGGCGAATACCTGCTGGATAAGGCCAGCCACATCGTCCCGGCCTACGACACGACCGCGCCGTGGTGGGCGACGACAGGCGAGACCTGGTGGACCCATGCCGCCGAAAAGCCCTATATGGCCGGCGGCTTTATCTGGACGGGCTTCGATTATCGCGGCGAACCGACGCCTTTTTCGGAATGGCCCAGCATCTCGTCGCAGTTCGGCGTCTTCGACACCTGCGGCTTCCCAAAGGACAACTACTACTATTACCGCGCCTGGTGGCGTCCGGAAGAGCCGCTGCTGCACCTCCTGCCGCACTGGAACTGGGAAGAGGGGAGCACGGTGTCCGTCTGGGCGCACAGCAATTGCGACGAGGTCTAGCTGTTCGTCAATGGCCGCTCGGTCGGCCGCAAGGCCATGCCGCGCAACCGGCACCTGGAGTGGAGCGTGCCCTACGTTCCAGGCAAGATCGAAGCCTTTGCCTACAAGGGCGGCAAGGTCGTGCTGAAGGACAAGCGCGAAACGGCGGGGGCGCCGGCCAAGGTCGTGCTCACCGCCGACCGCACGGCTCTGATCGGCGACGGCATGGACGTTGCCGTGCTGAAGGCGGAGGTCTTCGATGCCAAGGGCCGTCCGGTACCGAAGGCTTCCGATCTGATCACCTTTGCCGTCACTGGTCCGGGCGAGGTCATCGGCGTCGGCAATGGCAATCCGAACAGTCACGAGGCCGACAAGGCGAGCCGGCGCAAGGCATTCAACGGCCTGTGCAGCGCCATCGTCCAGACGCGTGGCTCAGGGAACATCACGGTGACGGCGTCAGGCGCGGGCCTGGCCAGCGGCAAGGTGGTGCTGAAAGCGGTGTGGTAAAACCCCGTTTGCGGAATTGGTCTTCTTTACAAGCCCTCCAAAACATTTCAGTAAATCACGAGATGTAGTTGTGGAGAGCCGCTTTATGGCTGAGAAGGCGCGTGAACCTGTCAAAAGCCGTCTGCCGGGCACGAATCTCAGCCGGGCAGGCGACTACAATCAGCGCGTCGTTCTGCAGGCCATTCGCGCCAATGGTCCCGTCACGCGCAGCGATGTCGCCGAAATCACCGG
>CBIHPL010000200.1:0-6455 GCA_966212005.1 uncultured Asticcacaulis sp. | reverse complement strand
GCTTCTTCCTGCCCGGCGATTCGCTGCTCGTGACCGCCGGCCTCTTCGCCGCGCAGGGGCTAACCTTGCGCGACAATCCAAGGAATTTCTCATGTTGACGTCCACAACCGCGGCTCTCAAGCCCGCCGATGTCGAGAAGAAGTGGATCGTGATCGACGCTCAGGATGCCGTGCTCGGCCGTCTGGCGGCCTTCATCGCCATGCGTCTTCGCGGCAAGCATCTGCCGACCTACACCCCGAACGTCGATTCCGGTGACTATGTCATCGTGATCAACGCCGAGAAGGTGCATCTGACCGGCAAGAAGCATAACGAAATCTTCTACTGGCACACCGGCCACCCCGGTGGCGTCAAGCAGCGCACGCTTGGCCAGCTGCTGGACGGCAAGTATCCCGAGCGCGTGCTGACCAAGGCGGTCGAGCGCATGCTGCCCAAGGAATCGCCGCTGGCCCGCGCCCAGATGACGCACCTGCGCATCTACGCCGGTGAAGCCCACCCCCACGAAGCTCAACAGCCGGAAGTCATCGACTTCAAGGGCTTAAGCCGCAAGAACGTCCGGAGCGTCTGATAATGGCCGAAGTTGAAGAACAAACCACCGGTCAAGGCCTGGAAGCTCTGGCTTCGCTGTCGTCCAGCCCGGTTGAAACCAAGGTCGAGCGCGTCCAGCAGCTCGACAAGTACGGCCGCGCCTATGCCACCGGCAAGCGTAAGAACGCCGTTGCCCGCGTGTGGGTAAAGCCGGGTTCCGGCAAGTGGATCATCAACGGCCGTGAGCAGGAAGTTTACTTCGCTCGCCCGGTTCTGCGCATGATGATCGCTCAGCCGCTCAACCTGACGGACCGCGCTTCGCAGTTCGACGTCATCGTCTCGGTCCATGGTTCGGGTCTGTCGGGTCAGGCCGGCGCCATCCGTCACGGCCTGTCGAAGGCGCTGACCTATTACGAGCCTGGCCTGCGCCCGGCCCTGAAGGCTGCCGGCTTCCTGACCCGCGACTCGCGCGTCGTCGAGCGTAAGAAGTACGGCCGCGCCAAGGCTCGCCGTTCGTTCCAGTTCTCGAAGCGTTAATTTCGGATCATGGGGGAAACGGTGTTTCCCCCATGCGCCCCCTTTACGACATGGTGAAAAACACCCTAGGGACGGCCCTTCGGGTGTTTTTCGCTTTTTATACCTCCCCAGCTGTGCTGGAGAGGGGGACCGCACAACTGAGCAAAGCGAAGGCGATGTGGTGGTGGGGTTTCTGGTTTTCTTATCGACAGGTGCGCCATGTCTCACAAAGTATTCATCGACGGTGAAGTCGGCACGACGGGCCTGCAAATCCGTGAGCGCCTGGATGGCCGCTCCGACATCGAACTGATCCGCCTGACCGAAGACAAGCGCAAGGATGCCGCTGCACGCAAGGAAGCGCTGAACGCCGCCGACGCCGTCATCCTGTGCCTGCCGGACGATGCGGCGCGCGAAGCCGTGTCTTTAATCGAAAATCCCGACGTCTGCGTCATCGATGCTTCGACCGCCCACCGTGTTGAAGACGGCTGGACCTTCGGCTTTCCGGAAATGACCGAAGGCCAGCGCGAGACCATTGCCGCGTCGAAGCGTATCAGCAATCCCGGCTGTCATTCCACCGGCTTTATCGCCCTTGTCCGTCCGCTGGCCGAACTGGGCATCATTCCGCCCTTCTTCCCGATCACGGCAACCTCGCTGACCGGCTATACCGGCGGCGGCAAATCCATGATTGCCGAATTCGAAGGCGGGCAGGGGAGGGAACGCATCTACGCCACCGGCCTGACGCACAAGCACCTGCCGGAAATGCAACTCTATTCCGGCCTGGAAAGCCCGCCTGTCTTCTCGCCGACCGTGGCCAGGTTCGCGCAAGGGCTGATCGTCGAAGTGCCCCTGCACCTGTGGGCCTTGCCGGATGAGCCCGATGTGGCCGGTATCCACAGCATCCTGACGGCGCATTATGCCGGCGAGCGCTTTATTCGCGTTGCCTCGCTCGAGGAAAGCGCCGAGGCCAGGGCGGTTGACGCCGACGCCTTTGCCAACACCAACCAATTGTTGATCCACGTCTTCGGCGACGATGACACGCAGACCGCCAACCTGGTTGCTGTCTTCGACAATCTCGGCAAGGGTGCGTCGGGCGCGGCTGTGCAAAATCTCAATCTGGTGTTAGGTGTCGACGAAGGCCTGGGTCTCGTCTAATCCGGCCTGACGGAGTTTTGCCCATGTTCACCGCCATCGTCACCTGGATCGCCATCTACATCATGATCTGGTGGGTGACCCTGTTTGCCGTGCTGCCGATCGGCGGTAACCCCAGCCATCACGAGGCCGGGGTCGAGGTCATCAAGGGCAATGATCCGGGAGCCCCGGTTAATCCGAACCTGTGGAAGAAGGTCAAGCTCAACAGCATCGTTGCGCTCGTCGTCTGGGTGTTGTTGCTGGGCTTGAGTTTCTTCGTGCACATTCCGCTGCCTGGAACCGAATAATCTTTTTGGCCATCAAAAAGACTGACACATTTTTCAAACCTGCTTAGGGTGCGCGCGCCCTGATATCTCACTGAATGGATTCTCTCATGCGCCTGTCGCGCTACTTCCTGCCCCTTCTCAAGGAAAACCCCTCCGAAGCCCAGATCGTCTCGCATCGCCTGATGCTGCGTACGGGCATGATCCGTCAGGAAGCCGCCGGCATCTACGCATGGCTGCCGCTGGGACTGAAGGTGCTTAAAAAGGTCGAAAAGATCGTCGAGGAAGAAATGGCTCGCGCCGGCGCCATTCAACTGTTGATGCCGACCCTGCAGCTGGCCGACCTGTGGCGCGAATCCGGCCGTTACGAAGACTACGGCCAGGAGATGCTGCGTATCAAGGATCGCCACGAGCGCGAGATGCTCTACGGGCCGACCAACGAGGAAATGATCACCGAGATTTTCCGCGGCACGGTCAAGTCCTACAAGGACCTGCCGCTGAACCTCTATCATATCCAGTGGAAGTTCCGTGACGAACAGCGCCCGCGCTTCGGCGTCATGCGCGGCCGCGAGTTCCTGATGAAGGATGCCTACAGCTTCGACATCGACGAAGCTTCGGCACGCAAGGCCTATAACCGCATGTTCGTGGCCTATCTCAATCTCTTTGGCCGCATGGGGCTGAAGGCCGTGCCGATGCGCGCCGACACCGGCCCGATCGGCGGTGATCTCAGCCATGAATTCATCATCCTGGCCGACACCGGCGAAAGCGCCGTGTTCTGTCACAAGGATCTGGTTGACATGCCGACGCCCGGTAGCGACGTCGATTGGGATGATCTGCAAGCCATTGTCGATGGCCGCACGTCGCTCTACGCCGCGACCGAGGAAATGCACAATCCGGACGATTTCGCCGCGGTACCCGCCGACAAGCAGTTGTCGGCGCGCGGCATCGAGGTCGGCCACATCTTCTATTTCGGTGAAAAATACTCCAAGCCGATGAAGGCTGTCGTCAACGGCCCTGAAGGCGAGATCACCGTCCATATGGGCTCATACGGCGTCGGCGTTTCGCGTCTGCTGGGCGCGATCATCGAGGCCAGCCACGACGAAGCCGGCATCGTCTGGCCGGAAAGCGTCGCACCGTTCGATGTCGGCCTGATCAACCTGCGGGCAGGCGACGCGGCCTGCGATGCCGCCTGCGACAAGGCTTATAAGGCGCTTACAGCCGCCGGCCGTGAGGTGCTTTACGATGATCGCGATGATCGTCCGGGCGCCAAGTTCGCGTCCATGGACCTGATCGGCATTCCGTGGCAGCTCATCATCGGCCCAAAGGGGCTGGCCGAAGGCAAGGTCGAGCTGAAGAACCGTGCAACAGGTGAACGGCAGACGGCTGGTTTTGATGAAGTGCTGGCGCAGCTGACGGCAACAAAGGCCTGATCATATGGGATTTTTGAAGGCGGTATTCGGTTTCCGACCCTGGGAATTCAGTCTGGCCATGCGTTACCTGCGCACGCGCCGCAAGGACGGCGGAATCGCTGTCATCGCCATCATCTCCTATATCGGTATTGCCCTGGCCGTCACGGCTTTGATCTCAACCATGTCGATCATGAACGGGTTTCGCGAGGAAATGCTGTCGCGGCTGCTGGCGTTTGGTGGCCATGGGTACATCTATGGCGCTCCCCTGGATGATTTCGCCCACCGCGATGACATGCTGAAACGGCTAAAGGCCGTGCCGGGCGTCACCCAGGCGGCGCCCTTTCTGACCGGCGCCGCGCTGATTCAGAGTACCGGTGGCGAAATCGACGGCGCCTATGTGCGCGGCGTCGAACCCGACACACTTAAGAACACCCCTATTATCGTCAACAATATCAGGGACGGGTCGCTGAGCCAGTTCGGCGTCGGCGACTACGGTGGCAATATCGTCATGGTTGGCGACGGCCTTGCCACGCGTATGGGCCTGCGCCCCGGTGACGAGGTTACGCTCGTTTCGCCCGGCGGTTCGACGGCATTCGGCGCCACGCCTCGCCGCGTCGTCTACGTTATCGGCGGCATATTCCATAGCGGCGTCAGCGAAATCGACCGCGCCTTCGTCTACCTGCCGCTCAGCCAGGCCCAACTCTTCTTCGACCGTCAGGACGAATGGGACATGGTCGAGATCAAGGTCACGAACCCGAACGAGGCCGCGGCCTGGCGTGACAAACTGCTGCATGCCGCGGGTGACAAAGCGCTTTATCAGGACTGGACGCAGACCAACGGGTCGCTATGGGGGGCGCTCCAGGTCGAACGCGCCGCCATGGGCTTTATCCTGTTCTTCATCGTCATCATCGCTTCGCTAAACATCATTTCGGGCGTCGTGATGCTGGTGAAAAACAAGGCGCGCGATGTCGCAATCCTGCGCACCATGGGCGCGGACCGCTCCGCAATTTCGCGCATCTTCTTTATTACCGGCAGCACGATCGGCGCGGCCGGGACGCTTACCGGACTTCTGATGGGCGTCCTGTTCTGCACCTTCATCCGCGAAATCCAGCACTTCCTGGAGTGGGTGTTCCAGCATGAACTGTTCCCCAAGGACGTCTATTACCTCGATCACGTGCCCGCAAAGATGGACCCGGTCGAAGTGACCTTTATCGTCGTCGCGTCGCTGCTGGCAGCGTGCATATCGACCTTGTTCCCGTCCTTGTGGGCCGCCAAGCTCGAACCGGTGGAGGCCCTGCGTTATGAGTAAGCCAGTTCTTTCCCTGCGCGATCTTCACCGCAACTACAAGGTCGGCGAAGGCCGTACCCTGAGCGTCCTGAATGGTGTCGATCTCGACATTCGACCGGGCGAATTTGTTGGTCTGGTCGGCCCGTCGGGTTCGGGGAAGTCGTCGCTGCTGCATGCGGTCGGCCTGCTGGAGGCCGCGCCCAACGCCCGCCTGACCATTGATGGCCAGGATTTCCATACCGCCAGCGAAGAGCAGCGCACACGCGCGCGGCTTGAAAAGATAGGCTTCGTCTATCAGTTCCATCACCTGCTGCCGGAATATTCGGCGCTGGGCAATGTCGCCCTGCCGCAGCGTATCCTGGGCCGTGGCGCCAGTGAGGCCGAGGCGAGGGCGCGTGAGTTGCTGACAACGCTTGGCCTGGCGGAACGGCTGGAACACCAGCCGGCGCAATTGTCGGGCGGCGAGCAGCAGCGCGTGGCGATTGCCCGTGCTCTTGCCAATAATCCCCGCCTTCTGCTTGCCGATGAGCCGACGGGGAATCTCGATCCGGATACCTCGAAACAGGTGTTTGATGCCCTCAAGGCGATTGTAAAGGCGCAGGGCGTGGGCGCGCTGATCGCCACGCACAACCTGGAACTGGCACGTCACATGGATCGTGTGGTGCGCCTCGAGAACGGGATGCTTGTACCGTTTGAGCCGGAACGCATCTCGTAAGTATCTGCAATTAAAAAGTTTTCACATTTTGTTCCCATAGTTCACAAAAAGCGTTTGCGAAGAGAACAAAACCGGAATATAGAACAAAACAAGAATTATCCATGTGGTGGCCCGAACGGTCGCGCGATGTTCCGGAAATAGGAGTGGAAAAATGGTTGGCGCTTTGCATCATGTCTTGTCTTTCGCTTCGGTAGCAGCTTTTGTCGCCGTCATGTGCCAGGTTCTGTCCATGGCGGCATGAGTCGTTGATGCCTGAATGAGGAGGCTGTTGTGAGCGAAGGCTTTGTCCATTTAAGGGTCCGCTCAGCCTACTCGGTGCTTGAAGGCGCCATCAAGGCCTACGACCTGGGCAAGCTGGCGCTGAAGAACGAAATGCCGGCCGTGGCGGTCACGGATCGCTGTAATCTTTTTGGCGCTCTTGAGTTTTCGCAGGCCTGCAAGGATGCTGGTATCCAGCCTATCATCGGCGCTGCCATTCCGGTCAAGGGTATTGGCGGCACGCCGAAGGAAAACTGGGCACGCATCCCGACGCTTCCACTTTATGCCCAGAATGAGCAGGGCTATCTCAATCTCACCAAACTGTCGTCCAA
>CBIHPL010000199.1:0-6468 GCA_966212005.1 uncultured Asticcacaulis sp. | reverse complement strand
CTCGGCAGAAATATTGCGCACTTCGTCGGCAACGACCGAGAAGCCCGCGCCCTTGTCGCCGGCGTGCTTGGCCTCGATGAGGGCATTCAGCGCAAGGATCCGGAGCTTGGAGGTGACCTGACGGATGTCGCGCACCTTCTGGCCGGTGACGGTCTTGGCCTTGGTGGTCTGGGAGAGAATATCGGTAAGCGTTACTGCACGGGCAAGCGAGGGGGAGGGTGGCATCGGTGTACCTTTTGTGCACTGCGAAAGGCGTCCAGCTGAGGGCATCCGTGCTTAACGAAAGGTAAAGCGTTGCTTTTACGTACGATATTAATTGTGAGAATTGGTATTGATTGTGTGCACTGCGGCATGAATAGCACAGAGGCGACGATGCATCGCGAAAGGCTTGTATCCTATGTGATCTTTATTGTTTCTTTTGAAACTATTCGGGCCGCAAAAGGGTGATTGCCATAAGACCAATCTGGCGGGCAGGCAGTGCCGGCTCCACTGCCGCCGCCAGCCGGCACTCACACCTTCAGATTTGGATTGTCCCGGCTCAGTCAGTCCATGGGTTTTTCACAGCGCTTTCACAGCGCCTTGTAGCGAAAGTCCGACAGACGGACATTGCCGTCGCCGGTGCAGTAGATGCCAAGTTTGAGGCTCAGAAAGCCACCGAAGACGTTGTGGTGCATGCCGCCGACCTCCATACGTGTCGGATGCCGCGTCCAGGTCTTCCCGGCGTCGGGCGAGTAGTGCCATGTGATGACGTTCTCGACATTGGTGACCCGCAGACGGACCGTGCGGGACTTGAGCGCCTGGCGGTTCCACCCCTGGTCCTCCGCGTATTGCCAGGTCCGCGTCTGGTCGCCGTCGAAGCCCACGCCGACAAAGGCCTTGTGGTTATAAAAGAGCAGGAGCCCGGCCTCGGCCGTGCCGTCGAGCTCGAGTGTGACTTCTGCCTCGTATGACCGGTCGCCGACCGGGCAGGTCAGCGGCGAACTGTCCGCCGGCGATGTGCCGCTCCCGCTGAGGCGCAAGGCGTTAGTCTCTCGCTTCACCCGCGCCATCTCGCCGGATTTCGGATCATGGAAGGCCCACTGGACGCCGAAGCGGTCGGTGCTGAAATCGTCCGACAGCGCAAAGCCCGAGGCACCGACCTTGCCGCCCTTGGGTTTTGGCAGGGGCTTCGACAGATCACCGCCCTTGGCGCGAAACCAGCCATCGGCCGTCCATTCCATCGGCTCGAGCAGCGTCTGGCGCCCCAGGGTGCGGAAGCCGTTTTCATAGCCGTGATAGACCAGCCACCAGTCGCCACCGGGTCCTTCAACGATTGTGGCGTGGCCGCGCGACCACCACGGCTCGTCGGTGCTGACGGTGCGGACCAGTGGATTGTGCGGGCAATGCTCCCACGGGCCATGGATCGACTTCGACCGCGCGGCGATGACCATGTGTCCGGTGGCAGGTCCCGCTGTGCCGCCGACGGCGGTGACGAGGTAGAAATAATCACCGTGACGCATCAGCTTCGGGCCTTCGGGCGCGAAGTTCTCGACGATCCAGTCGTCCGGATACATCCACGGCTGATAGGCGGGCTCCATGACGCCATCGGTCGCCAGGCCGTCATCGGTCAGGCGAATGCGGCGGATGCCGTTGACGAACAGGTATCGCTTGCCATCCTCGCCGACGACGTGGCCGGGATCGATGCAGTCGCTGATATGGAGGTCGACCGGATCGCTCCACGGGCCTTTGATGTCGTCGGCCCAGATGGCGTAGATCGACCATGGTTTGCCGTCGGCCGCCCCGGGTATGTAGATGAAGTAGCGGCCATTGTGCTTGCAAAGATCGACCGCCCAGATGTTGCCCAGCTGTTTATGCAGGGCAGGGCCGACCGGCACCCAGTTGACCAGGTCGGTCGAGTGCCAGATGACCAGGCCCGGGTATGTAAAGAACGACGAGAACGTCATGTAATAGTCGTCCCCGTCCTTCAGAATGGTCGGGTCGGGGTGATCGCCGGCGATAATCGGATTGAGATAGGTGCCGTCGCCGAGATCGGCCTTGCGCTGGCCTTCGACGGTTTTGCCCCAGCGTCTGGTCGCGGCTTTCTTCGCGGGCCTGGCCGCCGCTGTAGCGGCGACGGGCGCCAGGAGGGCCCCGGCGGCAAGGGTCTGGAACAGGTTGCGGCGTGACGGCGTCGTCATGGCGTGTCCTTAGGGTGTGATGGTGACGACTACGCGCTCGTAGCGGGTAAGGGCGGGTGTGCCCTTGTCGGTCACCTTGACGATGAAGTGGGCGGTCTCGGGCCTGGCGACCGTCGGCGCGACGACCCAGACGGCATGGATATTGTCGGCGCTGGCGATTGCGATCGGTGTCTTCAGGGTGCCGGCTTCGGCATAGTTCAGCCATTGGTAGCTGAGGCTGTCGCCATCCGGGTCGCTGCTGCCGGCAGCACTCAGGGCAAAGCGCGCCCCCGCTTTGACGGACAACTGCCTGGAGTGACCGAGACGGACGACGGGAGGGTGGTTGGCCTCGGCATAGGGCTTGGTGGTCCAGTCCATGCGCGCGGCAAAATCGTTCTGGAATTCTTTGCGCCAGCGCCAGACTGTCGTCTTGAAGCCGGTCGCGGTCTTGTCGGATGCCTTGACAGCGCGGCCGAACGGATTGGCGAGCGCGGGCGTAAAGGTGTCGATTGCGTTGGTCCAGATCGGGCGTGGCTCCTGCTCGACCGCCATGCCGCCGTTGAACCCCTTGGGATCGGTGTCGGCGAGCGCCGGTGTATAGAACGCGTAACGTCCGCCCCAGCCGCCCCAATCGGGATGTTCCGGCGCATTCAGTCCGTTTGGGATAAGCGACAGAAAGGACGGGGTGTCGCCTTCCATACCGTAGGCGACATCGGGATACATGGCGCCAAGCGGGCCGTGGCCCTGCTGGATATGCTCGGCCAGCCAGGCATTGCTGATCTCGCTGTTGTCGAATCCGGCTTCATTCAGCATGATCCCGCTCCAGGTCGCGTTGCCGTAGCCGCCGGGGCTGACTATGTAGAACAGGTCAGGGAAGGTGCGGCGCATCCAGATGCCGCTATCGTCCTGATCGGAGATGGTATAGACGCGAAGCTTGGCGACCAGGCGCGCCGCCTCTTCCGGCGTCCGGGTCTGCTTGATCTTGTAGAGTGCCTGAGCCAGCGTATTGGCGCCGCCCCACACCGACACCCAGACCGGACGCGTATCGTTTTTGTCGAGCAGAGCGACTATGCGCTCGGAACCTGGTGAATCCTTGCCTTCGCCGACGCCGTCCATGCCATAGACCGGCAGCCCCTGCGTCACCAGAGCCGATATGGTCCCGGCGTCGGGATAGCCCTTTTCGTGCTTGAGCAAGTTCGGTTGCACCTTGCCGTAGGCTGCAATGGTCGCCTGCAGGCTTTCCGGCGCGACGCGCCCTTTCATGTGGACGGATGTCGTGGCGATCAAAGCTTCGATGTCGATCTGGTTGGCATAGAGCAGCAGGCGGACCATCGACTGGCTGTCGTCCGGCTCATTCTCGATATCGGTCAGGACAATCAGCCGGTGCTTCGGCTCCACCGCCACGGCAGCCTTCGGCGCGGCGGTTGCGCTATGTGCGCTTGCCGCCCCGGTAAGGGCGGCAAGCGTGGCGGCTATGGCGAGGGTCGCTTTCACGTCGTGTTGCCTGCTTAAAGCGATATACCAAAAAGTGTGAAGCGGTTTCTGGCTGAATATCGCGACAAAACAAAAACCTAGAGCATGATGACGGTTCGATCTAAACGCATCATGCTCTAATTGGCTTTAAGCGTCACCAGTACCACGTCGTTGCTGTTCATGGGCAGGCTGACTTCGGTGGTGCCGGACTTGCCGACCGTGACCGCCTTGTCGGTTTCTGGCAGGTCGCGGGTCAGGCCTTGCAGTTTTTCGATCTGCGCCGGCGTGGCATCCTTCGGCGAGCCCATCTCGATCCAGTGCGAATAAGCATCATTCTTCTTGTAGCCGGTGCGGAAGGTCTTCAGCTGGTAGGTGCCGGGCTTGAGGCCCGTGAACTTCACCTTGACCGGCGCGGATTTGACGTTGGGCACCAGTTTCGAGAAGAAGCTGCCATTGCTGCGGCCCTTCTGGTCGGGCAGCTGGAAGTCCCAGACCACTGCCGACACGTTATTGCCGTCTACGCCGGCCCACACCTGCTTGTCCGCCGATGGAATCTCATTGCCCTTGACGGCGTTGAGGTACTTGTAGGCAAACCACGAGGATTTGCGGATGCCGTCGCGCGTCATCAGGCCGAAGCCGCCGTGGAAGGTGGCGGACGGCGGGCCGGGCTCTTCGAACAGGTCGGAATAGACCCAGTAGCTCATGCCCTGGACGATGCCCTGCGTGGCTTTCAGCTTGCTGAGGATGTATGGCGCGGCGACGTAGGAATCGTGGCTGAGGTCGCGCGGATTGTAGCTGGTCGACCACTCGGTGAAGAACAGCGGCAAGCCGGGCTTGTACGATGCCTCGATCTCGCCGCGCACCTTCTCGACGTCATGGATGATGGCCTTCGGATTCTTTGACAGCTGAAGGTCCATCTTGCCTTCTTCGTCCAGGAAACCGTAGTCGACGCCGTAGGTGTGGGTGGTGGCGAAGTCGATCGGAGTGTTGGTCGCCTTGGTGTAGGCCAGCAGTTCCGGCACCCAGGCGGCGCCCGCGGTCGACGGGCCTCCGACGCGAAGCTGCGGATCGACGGCTTTGAGGGTACGGGCGGTCACGCCATAAAGCGCGAAATACTGCTCCTGGTCGGCATACTGAAAGAAGCCATCGAGGTTCGGCTCGTTCCACACTTCGAAATACCACGAACGCACCTCTTCGATGCCGTATCGGTCGATCATGTGGCGGGCAAAGCTGTCGACCAGTTGCTTCCACAGGTCGAGGCGCGGATGCGAGGTATTGCCCTTCCAGTAGAATATGGTCTGGTCCGAGGTCTTCAGCGCGTTCGGTGTAAAGCCGAGCTCGACGAACGGCTTGATACCGGACTTGAGCATGGTGTCGTAGAGATGGTCGATCTTGGTCCAGTCATAGACCAGCTTGTTATCGACCATCTTCACCGTGCCCAGTTCGTCGTGGAAGATGTCGTGGAAGCGCAGGTAGCGGAAACCGAGTTCGTCGCTGGCGGTTTTCAGCTGCGCCAGATTGGCGTCGCGGATGGTCGTGCCGGGATAGTCGGCGCCGACCGACAGGTCGTAGAAGCGATCGACCGGCTTGGTCGCCTGGCTGACGTCAAGGGTTACGCTGCGCGTGGATTGCGCGAAGGCGGCCGGGCCGGCAAGGGCCAGGACTCCGGCGGCAAGCAGGCCTAAGTCTCTGCGGGAAGGTTTGAAAGTCATCGGACGGTCCTGAATGATTATTTTGCGCCGGCTGGCGGTGAGAACAATGAAAAATCCGGCAGGATTTGCAAGTCCGGATCGTCGCTCTCGGTAGCGATCCGGTGGACGCTGGCGTTACTGCCTTCGAAGACGGGCCAGGCATCGCCGGGCGCGCCCTCGCGGGCGAAACGGACCCAGGTGTCGGCGAGTTCCCTGGCCAGTTGACGGTCCTCAGCCGTCCAGTCGCGCTGTTCGACCTGAAGGTTGTCAAAGGCATAAAGGATTTCGGCGCCATGCCCGACCCCGCAGCCGTAATGGCACGGGTTCGGCTGGGCCGGCATGTGGGTAAAGTAGAAGAGGTAGGGTTTGGCCTTGCCGTGTTCCGCCTGAAGCCTGGTCCAGTACCACATGCGCCAGCCCCACCAGTCATTGGTAAGCCGGTTGATCGATGCCTTCGCCTCGGCGTCGGTCCGGCCGGGATAGGCGGCAAGCAGCGCGTCGGACGGTGCATGACCCAGCAGTTTTGCCACCAATGCCTTGTGATTGGCGGCTGTGAACTGGCTGGTGAACAGCAGTTCCGGCGCCAGGTCCTTGCCTTCGTCCTGAGTCCAGCCTGCCATCAGCGGCACATCGTTCTGCCGATGATTGCGATAGGTGGTCGTCAGGTCTTCGCGCAGAACATAGCCGTCGACGCTGGGCAGGGTATAGTAGGGCACCTTGTGCAGGGCGGAGACGCTTAAACGCCGCAATTGCGCCAGGTTCGACGCGCCGGTGCCCTTGACGAATTTTTGCGCGCGCTCTTCGGCCGAGGCCTGAGAAAAGTAGGCGCTTTCGGACGCGTCGATCGGCACGCCGAAATTGCCGCTTTGCGAGATGGCGCGGTGGAAGAGCCCCTTGGCGACGGGCGATGCCATCAGCTGGGCGACGGATTCACCGCCGGCGGAATTGCCGAAGATGGTCACGCGCCTGGGATCGCCGCCGAAGGCCGCGATATTGTCGCGGATCCATTGCAGCGCGAGGATCAGGTCGAGCTGCCCGGCATTGCCGCTGTCCGGGAAACGCGTGTCCAGCCGGGCGAGGTAGAGATAGCCGAACGCGTTGAGGCGGTGGTTGACGGTGACCACCACCGCGTCGCCGCGTGCGGCGAG
>CBIHPL010000198.1:0-6489 GCA_966212005.1 uncultured Asticcacaulis sp. | reverse complement strand
CAGTTCGGCAGCCTGCGCGATTGCCTCGCACGCCTCACCGAAGGCGATCTGCTGCGGACCATCGCTGCCTATAATGCCGGCCCGGGTCCCGTGAAGAACGCGATGGATTCACTGGGTAACGACTACGATTCGCTGCTGGTCATGGAATCGATCCCGGTCGCCCAGACACGGCAGTACATCGAAGAAGTGGCCGCCAACTACTGGATCTACCGCCAGATCATGGGCAAGGAAACGCCGAGCCTGATACAGGCCGCAAACGACGCCCGGATCATCGATGCGTCAGCGGACGCGCTTGATGTGAATGCCGAAGTCGCCCTGATCGGAACTGAATAATTCAAAAAAATCAGGAGCTTACGCCACCTTGCTGACTGGAGGCTTTGGCGGAAAGCCAAGCAGGTAGAGGCCTATCCGCAAGCCCCGTCCAGCTATGCCAAGGGCCCAGCCACGCCGCTTGAAACGCGACGCACTGGTGCTGAGGGAGACCGCCATGGGACGCAGCCGTGCCCGGCCAAGTGCCAGTGCCAGTGCCACATCTTCGAACGCTACCTGATCCTTGTAGCCGCCGATGCAATCGTAGAGCGCGCGCGACAATAACATGCCGTGGTCGCCGCTTGGCAGGGCCAGCCACCGGGCGCGCATGGCCACCACCTCACCCCAGAGCTTAGCCAGCAGCGAGGGCTCGTCGAAGCGCAGATGAAAATAGGCGGCTTGAGCCGGATAGGTTCGAACGTGCGCCTGGACTTCGTCCATCCAGCCATCGCCAAGTTGCGAATCGGAGTGGAGAATCAGCAGCCATTCCCCTCGTGCTGCGCGGCAACCTTGCCACAGCTGAAGTCCGCGCGCGATGTCGCCCTGAATGATACGGCAACCGGTCGACTCAGCGATTTCCAGGGTCGAATCGGTAGAGCCTCCGTCAACGATGACGACTTCCTTGATGATCCCTTCGACCACGCCCGGAACCAGCGACGACAGGGTGCGCGCCAGATGATCTTCAGCATTGAGGGTGGGGATGACGACGGAAATCAAGACGCAACTTTCTATTGTCTGGCACGCAATTTTAACGCGAAAAGGCAGCCACCAGTTCGACGTGGCTGGACCACAGAAATTGATCTATCGGGGTCACGCTGTCTAGTGAAAAACCGTTAACAGCAAGGATTTTCGCGTCCCTCACGAAGGTTTGAGGGTTGCAGCTTACGGCTACGACACGCGCAACTTTCGAGCGGGCGATCTCGGAGACCTGCGCTTCGGCGCCGGCGCGCGGCGGGTCGAAAACGACGGCATCCAGCCCTTTCATTTCCTCCGCCAGCAGCGGCCGGCGGAACAGGTCCCGGACTTCCGGATTGATGGTTTTCAGGCCGGGCGCCGAGGCCATGGCCGACTTCAGCGCCGCAACCGCCTCGCCGGAGCCGTCGATGGCGTGGACGACCGCATTTTCGGCCAGCGGAAATGTGAAGGTGCCGGCGCCGCAGAACAGGTCGGCGACCCTGGATGCGCCCTCGACGCCCGCCTTCACCAACCGGACCATGTCGGCTTCGGATGCTTCCGAGGCCTGCAGGAAGGAACCAGGCGGCAGGTTCACCACCGCCTTGCCGAACGCCACGCGGGCTTTACGCGCTTCATAAAGTGTCTCGCCCCCCATGGTTACGCGGGCGAAGTCCGCCTCGCCAGCCGTCATGGCGATCTGCATGCGCGCATCTGCTGACAGGCCGCCACTACGCGTCCGTTCGACGCCGGAGATGTCGATATCCAGGCCGGTCCTTGACGACGTAATATGCAGGATAGGTGCCGACTTGGCATGCTCGAACAGAGGCGCGGCCAGTTGACGAAGGTGCGGTAGGGCGCGGACGATGGCAGGTTCAGCGATCGGACATTCCGCGATCGGCACCAGCGACCACGACCGGCGCTTCTTGTAGCCGAGCTCAACCGACTTTCCGGCCTTGCGTGCATGCAGGCCGACGCGACGACGGCTGGCGGGTGGCGTTGTCAGGATGGCCGCTACCTGGGTTTCCAGGCCGGCGCGGCGAAGCTGGGCCTCTACGACTTCGCGCTTCCACGCGCTGTAGGCTGCCATGTTCCAGTGTTGCAGCGCGCAGCCACCGCACGCCGCGAAATGTCGGCACGGCGGTGTGACACGGTCGGGGCTTGCCTCCAGCACCTCGTCCAGCTCGACGCAATCCTTGCCCGATTTCACCGTAACGCGTTCGCCCGGCAGGGTCAGGGGCACAACGATGCCGTCGCGGCTCAGGCCATCGCCCTGGAAGCCAACCTTGTCTATCAATACCTCTTGCACGCCTTTACGCCTCCGCCTGCGGAAACGCCCGCTTAAACCTTGGGTGACGAAATGCAACCGTTTTAAACCTCCTGCGCGTACGGTCTTGACGCGGGCGGTTATCGGGCAAATGGTTAATGCCTGGATTTCTTCTGATCCGGCGCAAGAGCCACGGAGACCGTCATGACCCTGTCCGCGTTGAAATCATCGTGCGCCCTCGCCGCCGCGATGCTGGCCCTGACTGCGGTATCCGTGCCGCAAATGGCCCTGGCCGCCGCAAAGGCCGACAGCTGCAAGCCAGCCAAGGCGGTTCACAAGACGAAGGTGCATAAGCCCAAGGCAAAGAAGGCCAGGACCGTCGCGGTCGCCCATAAGGCCAGATCGAAGGCCAAGGTCATCAAGGTCGCCACCGCGCCATGCGATTGCGCCAAGTCGGCCAAGATTGTGAAGGTCGTTCGGCCCGTCGTTGAACGCGAAGTGACCGTCTATCGCGCCGAACCGCGCAAGTGGCATGCGCCCTATGTCGATGAGATTCGCACGGGTCACTACGCAACCTATAAAGAAACATCTCGTCACGAAGAAACGTCCCGCACGACAACCCGTGTTGTTCAACGCATTTACATCCGCAACGATCACTACCTGACCGCCGACAGCCGCCCGGGCCGCCATCGCCACACGCGCTGGACGCGCTGGATCGACTAAGCTCGCGTTTACCATTTTTTTTGAAAAGCCGCCTCCTTTCTACATTTCGGAAAACGACACCAGCTCCGACAGTCCGATCGTTCACGTGCGCGTTCATTGTCACCTGCCATCTGCGCAGGCTTGCAAGGAGACGGCTAATGTACCTGTCGAAGTTGATTCCCTCAGCGCTGACCCTGCTGGTCATTGCTGCAGCTGTCCCCGCGGCGGCGCAGGACTATTATGACGACGGCCCTGACGGCTATCCCGGAGATGAACGGGTTTTCGACGAAGGCTATCGCTATCCCGGTGACCGGCCGCCGGCAGGCCACCAGGTCGCCCGCGATTATCTGAGGGGCGAATATTATCCCTATGAGGGTACGCCGCCGCGCGATCCTCGCGTCGGTGAACAGGAGGGCTGGCGCGACGGCGTCGTCCGCACACCGCCGCGCTGGTACTGGAATCGCTGCGGATGCAGCCAGGCCTACTATTATGGCCGCTGGCACACCCGGCCCAAGCTTTATGATTACAGCGCCTACGACTATAGCGACCGGCAAAGGCTTGATCGGCGCACTGCCTATGAGTACCGCTGGCCGCGCCGTAACTGGTGAGTTTCCTGAACGAATATGAACGAACTTATCAAGTGTCGTTCATATTCGGTTATCTAAAGTCATATCAGACGCCGAGCACAGCACTGCCGCGGCCGGGACCAAAATTTGAGGAGACGTGCCATGCGTACACTGACAACCAAAGTGAAGATCGCCACCGCCGCCGCATTGTCGGTCACGCTTCTGGCCGCCATGATCCCTGCTGCTGCATCGGCGGAAAGCTGCCGCGAACGCCGCAGCGACAACGCAACGACCGGCGCTGTGGTTGGCGCCGTCGCCGGCGCGGCTGTCGGGAACAGCGCATCGAACCGCCGCAATAAAGGCACGGGCACCGTGATCGGCGCCATTGCCGGTGCCGCCATAGGCGCCGAAATCGGCAAGAACAACACCAAGTGCCGCTATAACTATGCCTATGACGATCGTCGTTACGATCGCTATGACGATCGCTACGATCGCCGCGACGATCGTTACGACCGTCGCCGTGACCGTTACGACGACCGCTATGACCGCCGCCACGATCGCTATGATGACCGTTATGATCGTCGCGACCGTCGCGATAACTGGTAGATCCTGAAGCTACCGTCTGAAGCGACTGGAGGTCTTGACGCCTGAGGCATACCCCAGCCTCAGGCGCTTTTTTATACGCTTTTGGCAGGTTTCTTCTGGCGCCACGACAGCACGGTCGACGCCCAGTAATTCCAGACGCCGCTCAGCAAGGCTGCCGACACACCGGACACGAACCAGTGCACACCCAAATACTGCTTCATCAGGATCGACAGCCCAAGGCTTAGGATTGCGCCGACGCCGCAGGCGAAATAAAACCCAAACAGGCCGCGGATCATGGCCCAGCCCTTCAAGCGTTTGTCGCGGAAGGTGATCGAGTTGTTGATGAAGAAGTTCCACGTCATCGACAGCCAGATGGCCAGGCCGTAATTGGTAATATCATCCCAATAGACGGTGTAGCGATATACGGGCAGTTCCCCGCCTACGCGCAGGAACTCATGGCTTAGCACCAGAACCGCCATATAGATGAACACCCCGGTGACGCCGACGCCGCCGAAAAGCACGAACCGCGCCGGCAGGAAACCCTTGGTCGCCTTTTCCACCAGCAGTGCCCCGAGATCGAGCACGACGCGGATATCCAGCTTGGACGTGCCACCCTGGCGCTGGCGCAGCGCTGCCTTGATTTCGCCGAAGCGCGGCTTGATGTTCGACGACGCGGCGACGTCGACCAGAATCTTGAAGCCGACGCCGGTCAGTTTGGGCCGGGCGGACATGTAGTACTCACGCGTCATCATGAAGCAACCGCTCATCGGATCGGTGAGCGGCACCTTGAGCACCATGCCCGTGACCGCCGTTGCGGCCTTGGATCCAAGGTCGCGGAACCAGCTCAAGCCCGTATCGGCACCGCCGATATAGCGCGATACGCAAACCAGATCCTTGTCACCCTTCAAAATCATCTCCGCCAGGGCGCGAATCGCGTGCGGATCGTGCTGGCCATCTCCGTCCATGACGCCAAGATAGCGTCCGTGGGCAATATCCCAGCCCTTGATGGCCGCAGAAGACAGACCGCGCTCATCATAGCGGACATGCAGGCGAACGTTAGGACGCGACTTGGCGACGTCCAGCACTTCTGAATGGGTCTGGTCGGTCGAATTGTCGTCGACCACGATAATCTCGTGGCTGATTCCCTCCAAGGTCGTGCAGATTTCGTCGATGACCGACCGGATGGCCGCGCCTTCGTTCAATGTACAGATAACCAGGCTGAGATCAGGCGCAGGCCGGGCGCCATCCGCCGCAGGGCGTTGTCCAACGTCGCTCAAAAACCACTCCCAAATCGAACCCAGGCCCGGCCAGGGCCAAACTATAGATGCCGGCCCAAGCACGGCATACATGCCCACAGCCGGCTTATCCCCAACCCGGCCAGTTTGGTCTCGGGCGAACCGTTCCCATAATCAGTAACGCCCGCCATTACAAGGTAAAAGGAATGCGGAAAAAAAACGCCGCCGATGACAAAATGAGAATTGCGCCGCGCAGGGGTTGACCGCTACCGCAACCTAAGTTCAATGGCCGACGCGGCTGCGGCCGGAGGACAACATGAATGCCGTCACCTGGCTCCGTATCCAGACACAGAAGCGCTGGTTCCTGGGCCTCCTTATTCTTTTCGCGTTTGAACCCACGATCAGTGCACTCACGAGCCGGTTTGGCAGGGGTGGCTGGTGGCTGGGCGACTTTGATGCCGTGATATGCGGGGCATGGCGCATTGCGAATGGTCAGTCGCCCTACGTCCTGCCAGCCGATTGTCAGGGCCTGAATGCGGCTGCCTACGTTTATGCACCGCAGGTTGCGGAGCTATTCTCGCCACTGGTCGGGAAATTTGGCGCCTGGGGGCTGCACTGGAGCATCGTACCGGCGCTTGCCATCTCCGTCTTCACGCTGATCTGGTACGCGCTGTTACGTCCAATGCCCGGCGTTCCCATTCATATTCGCCTTGTAAGCCTCATGGCCATCCGCGGCAGTCCGATCACCACCGGCAACGTCGGAGCGATACTGCAGGCTGCGGTCATCGGAGCCTCCCTGCTCATCCAACGCATCCGTTGGCTATACATCGCCATCGTAATCCTTGCCGCCCTGGTCAAACCGTTTTTCCTCACGGCGCTGATTGTGCTGTTGTTCGAAGATCGGCCGTGGCGTCGGCGATTAATGACGTTTGGCCTGGCGATGACAGTGGGCCTTATTGCCTTCGCCACAATGATTGCGACAGCGCAGCCGCTTATGGACGAATGGCGCGCTTTTTTGTCGCGGATCGTTCTCGATGAGCAACCTGGGCGCGGCTTGTTCCTGGCCTTTTCATCCCTGGGCCTGAACGAGACCGCTCCTCTTGCCTATGGTCTCTATCTGGTCTTCGCCACCGGAGTCGTCGCAGCCGGCCTT
>CBIHPL010000197.1:0-6500 GCA_966212005.1 uncultured Asticcacaulis sp. | reverse complement strand
TCCGCGCGCGCTCTTGACCAGGCCCGCCTTGCGCAGGCGCGCGAACAATTGTTCGAGATAGGACAGCGATATCTGCTGGCGTTCCGAAATCTCCGACAGCGAGATCGGCCGGCCCGCCTGACCGTTCAATGCCAGATCGGTCATGGCCATGACGGCGTATCGTCCTTTGGTCGACAGGCGCATGTGATGTCCTTTCGGCAATCGGCGGGCAAAAGTCGTGATGATTGCAAAAACCTGCGCAAAGCCAAATCTTTGTGCTAAGAGGCGCGTTGCCCTGGCGCCTTTGCGGTTTGAGCGGAATTTAGAATTTCCGACTAAAACAGTCAAGAATTATACGCTGCGGTGCAAAAGATTTTTGATCTACAAGGTGAATAATGCCCGAAGTCATACTGGCCGGAGCCGCCGGACGCATCGAAGCCCGCTATAGCCAGGGCAAGACCGAGAACGCGCCGATCGCGCTGATCCTGCACCCGCACCCCAAGGCGGGCGGCCATATGAACAATCCGGTCACGGTGCAATTGTTCCACCTGTTCATGACGCGTGGCTTTTCCGTGCTGCGCTTCAACTTCCGTGGCGTGCAAAAGAGCCAGGGCGAGTTCGATTCCGGCGTCGGTGAGCTGGCGGACGCCGCCACCGCGCTCGACTGGCTGCAGGCCAAGAACCCGACCGCGGCGCAGTTCTGGGTCGCCGGCTACGATTTCGGCGCCTATATCGGCATGCAGCTTTTGATGCGCCGCCCGGAAACCGACGGCTTTATCTCGGTGTCGCCGCCGACCAATGCCTATGATTTCAGCTTCCTGGCACCCTGCCCGGCGTCGGGAATGTTCCTGCACGGCGGAAATGATTCGATCGTGCCGACCGCCGAAGTCGACCGCGTCGTCGCCAAGCTGCGCACGCAGAAAGGCATCCAGATCGATTCGGAAGTCATTCCCGAGGCCAACCACTTCTGGACTGAGCACCTGAGCGAAGTCGAACGCCACGTCGGCGGCTATATCGACCGCCGGATGGCTGCCAGCAAGGAATAGGCTCATGATGGCTTGGTGGCTGGTGGCGTCCCTGTTTGTAGCGGCGCCGACAGCGGCCGAAACGCCATACCATGTAAGGCCGGGTGTATTCGACCTGTCGAAGCCCGGCGACCTTGGCTTGCAGTCCGCATCGGGCGCCGAGACGATCACCATATTCAAGCCGGGCGAAGACACCGACCGGTTCAGCAACGGCGTCGTCCTGATGCCGTTCAAGGGGCGTCTGTACGCCCAGTGGCAAAGCTCACGAACAGACGAAGATTCGCCCGACACCTGGGTGGCGTGGAGCGTCAGCGAGGACGGGCGCGACTGGTCCGCGCCCAAGGCTCTGGTGCGTCCAGGTCCGGGTCCGAAGATGCACTCATCCGGCGGCTGGTGGACCGACGGCGAGACCCTGGTCGCCTACATCAATGTCTGGCCGACGGGGTTCCAGTCCGGCGACGGGGGCTATACCGAATATATGACCAGCCGCGACGGTGTGACATGGTCTGAACGCCGACGCGTCATGGGCGCTGACGGCAATCCGGTCGAAGGGATTATCGAGCAGGACCCGCACGTCATTGCTGGCGGCCGGGTCGTAACGGCCTTTCACGTCCGGCCGGGCATGATCGTGGCGCCCTTCCATACCGATGATCCTTTGGCCGTCACAGGGTGGCGGCGCGGGCACATGGAAAACCTGCCGCACGAAGGAAAGGTCAGTCGTGAGTTGGAACCCAGCCTGTTCCGGCGCGGCGATTGCGCGGTCATGGTCTTCCGCGACCAGTCCGAGAGTTTCAAGCAACTTGCGTCGGAAAGCTGCGACCGCGGTGAGACCTGGACGCTGCCGGTCGTAACCGACATGCCCGATGCGCGCGCCAAGCAGAGCGCCGGCAACTTGCCGGACGGCACGGCTTTCCTCGTCAACGCGGTGGGTATTGACAAGGTGCGCATCCCGCTGGCGGTTACCCTTAGCAAGGATGGTCGGGTGTTCGATCGGTCCTATCGCCTGCGTGGCAAGGACGATCTCCAGCCGTTACGCTTTCCTGGACAATATAAGCGCGCTGGATACTCCTATCCGAAAAGCGTGGTGTGGGGAGATTGGCTCTATGTTGGCTATGCGACCAACAAGGAAGACGTCGAGCTGACGCGCGTGCCGTTAAGGGAGCTCACGAAATGAGGCTGTTTTTTCTTCCCGGCGTCGGTGGCTCCGCAGCCTTCTGGCGGCCCTTGGGTGATCTGTTGCCCCGCGACTGGGACAAGGTCTACTTTGCCTGGCCGGGCCTGGGCGACAATCCGGCCGATCCGAAGGTCAACTCCTACCCCGACCTGGTGGCCCTGGTTGAGACGCAACTGGGCGACGAACCGGTTGACCTCCTGGCGCAGTCCATGGGCGGCGCCATTGCCCTGACCATCGCCTTGCGTAATCCCGACAAGGTGCGGCGGATCGTGCTGGCAGTGACGGCCGGCGGCATGGATGTCGAGGCATTGGGCGCCATCGACTGGCGCATCAATTACCGCGAGGAGTTCGCCCAGGTCGCTGATTGGGTGATGTCCGAGCGGCCCGACGTGTCGGCGCGCCTGGCCGAGGTGCATCATCCGTGCCTGCTGATCTGGGGCGATGACGATCCCATCAGTCCGCTTGCGGTCGGCCAGCATTTCGAGGCTCACTTGCCGGACGCAAGGTTGGTTGTCGTACCGGGCGGCGAGCATGACCTGATCAATGCGCGGGCGGATGAAGTCGCCGAAAATGTACGGGTGTTTCTGGCTGGCTAATTCTCTCCTCTCCATTGCCTTCGGTACAGGGAGGCGAAGTTCAAGCCGGACAGCGGATAAAGTCGGACCTGCCCCGGTCGCCGACGCCCGTCATCGACAGGCTGTTGCCGCCATCGGACAGCTTCAGCTCATGCGTGGCGCGAAAGGTCTTGCCTTCGGCGTCCCAGTTGGCGACGACCGTGATACGCATCGCGCTGACCTGTTCCACGGATTCGACGACGCCCACGCCGTCGTAAAGGCTCAACGCCGACGCGCTGACCGTCAGGCCATTGGTATCTTCATCGCGATCGTTGCAGCCCTTCAGCGAAGTGCTCCAGTCGCCTTGAAAGGCCGTTGGGATGGCGGGACTTTGCGCCGCAGCGCTGGTCGCCAGACCGATAAGCAAAGCGCACACTATCAACCGCATGACAGTCCCTTCTTTGTCGCGCGACAGGGTTATGCCACGGGCGGGGCGTCTAGTTAACTGCCGACACCAGGAATTGATCGAATTTTCCGTCCTTGGTGACGAAGACACTTAAGGAGAGGAGTTTCTCGCCGGCGCGCAGGCGGTATGACCGGATGTCCATGCCGCCCCGCTTCGATGACCCTTGCATCTGGAAAGTGACCACGTCTCCCAGGGCGCCGAGATATTGCTTGTGGTCCGCAAGCGCTTTGTCGCTGAGATAGAGATTGAAGTTGTCCGTAAAGCGCGTGCGGTCGGCCCGGCCCGCCTGCAGCGCCTTGAATGTCGCCAAAACTTGCGCATCTACGCCGGTCTGAGGCAGCAGTTGAAAAGCAATGCGATCGGAGATTTCGGTAAAGGCATTGCCCGACATCGAATTGGTCAGGACGACGATGGCGACGCCGTCATCGGGATAGATGCGGTTGCTGGTCAGGTAGCCTGCGCCCTCGCCCGTATGAGACACGATCTTGCGGCCGTTGGCGTTACGCACAAACCAGCCCATGGCGTAACCCGTGTCTGTGCCATTGTTGAGCTTGATTGTTTTGACCTGCTCTTCGTAGGTTGCGGGCTTGAACAAGGACTTTTTGAGGATGCTCAGGTCCCACTTGGCGACGTCTTCGGCGGTCAGGATCAACGGCCAGGCGGCAAACGTCCAGTTGCGTCCTGCAAGCGGTGTCAGGCGGTTCGGCCCCAGGCCCTGGCGCTGATAGCCGAGCGCATCGGGCGCCTTGAGATCGACGGCTCCGGCATCAAGCGCATCATTGATGCCGACCGGCTTGAGGATACGGTCCTGGATGAACTGGAACAGCGGCTTGCCCGAGGCCTTTTCGGCGATCAGGCCGGCGACGACATAGCCGGTGTTCGAATATTGCCACTCGTCGCCCGGCTGATAATCGAGCGGCGCCTTGGCATAGGTGTCGGCGATGGCGCGCGCGGTCGTCGGCTTCGTCACCATCTCCATGACATAGTCCTGCGGCCAATAGTCGGAATAGCCCGAGGTGTGGCTGAGCAACTGGCGGACGGTGATTTTATCGGCCGAGGTCAACTCCGGCAGCCATTTCGAGACCTTGTCATCCAGCGACAGCTTGCCGTCTTCGACGAGCGCCAGGATGGCAGCGGCGGTGAAAGCTTTCGAAACGGAAGCGATCTGGTAGCGCGACTTTGGCGTGGCTTTCACATTGCCATCGATCGACGCCAGGCCGAAGGCCTTCGAGTAGACGATCTCGCCATCCTTGACGATGGCGATCTGGGCGGACGGCGTCTGGTTGACCGCAATGGCGGCTTGCGCCGCGGCATCGATCTTTGCGACCGCGTCCGCTGATAATTCGGCGCTGAAGGCCGACACGGCGGACAGAAACAGGGCAGTGCCCACGCCGAATCCGATGGATGATTTGCCTGCCATATCGTTCTCCATGATAGTCACTCATGTGACTATCATGGCCATAGCCGTTGGCAAGCGCTTACGAACAGCGCACTCGTATACCGCCCTTGCTTTCGTCGATGGTCAGGGTCTTGCCGTTGTCAGTAAGCACCATACGCATCGACTTTTCCCAGGTCTCGCCCTCGCCCGACATGGCGACGTCAGCCACGACATCCGTCGGACCATTGATCTTGACGCTTTTGATCGTGCCGCCGCTTTCAAAAAAGCTCAACTCGGTCGGGGTGACATCGAGCTGCATTTCGCCGCGATAAGACGTGCCGCACGGCCTGGGCGGCGCATCCCATTTGCCGACGAAACCCGCCGGGAGTTCGGCGACGCTGGCTGCGGAGGATCTCGCTCCAGCATTCGATACGGTGGCGGAAGCCATTTCAGATATGGATGCCGACCTGCTGTCCTTGCTCTTGTCAGTCTGCGGCGAACAGGCCGCCAGACACGCGGCTATAGTGAGCAGAATACGGGTTTTCATGATCCCACCTCAGCTTGCCATGGACTGCGTACGCTTTGGATAGCTCACCCTGCCGCCGGTGAGGGGTGTCTTTACGCCCGTCGTCCCCGGGAAGGAGATCGGCAGCCCCTTGAGCGACCGCGCCGCCATGTAAGCGAAGGCCTCGGCTTCGATTGCTCCGCCGCGCCAGCCAAGGTCCTCGGCCAGCACCACCTCGGCCGGTGCCAATGCGTCGCGGATCTGGCCGACCAGGAAGGCATTGTGACGCCCGCCGCCGGCCAGGATGACCGATTTCGGTTGCGCGCCGACCGCCGCGATTCCCGCCAGCAGGCTCGACAGGGTAAAGGCGCTCAAGGTAGCCATGCCGTCTTCGCACGACAGGCCGGCGACCGAGTCGAGCGTAAAATCGTAGCGGTCGAGCGACTTCGGCGCCACCGCTTTGAAATAGGGATGCGCCATGTAGGCGGCAACGATATCGACGTGGACCTTGCCTGCCGCCGCGATGCGGCCTTCGTGGTCGTAATCGCCACGGCCATGACGGCGCATCCATTGGTCCATCAGACCGTTGGCCGGGCCGGTATCGAGCGCCGTCAGGTTCAGGTTCTCATCGATCAGGGTGATATTGGCGACGCCGCCAAGATTGACGACGACGACCGGCAGTTCAAGCCCGGCCTTCTGCGCCAGGGCGCGGTGATAGACGGGCGCCAGCGGCGCCGCCTCCCCGCCCGCCTGGATATCGGCCTGGCGGAAGTCGCAGACGACGGTGACCCCCACCGCGTCGGCAAAAGCCTGGCCGTCGAACAGTTGCACCGTCCGGCCCGGCACGCCATTGCGCGGGCGCTCGTGCAGCACGGTCTGGCCATGGACGCCGATGGCATCAAGGTCGCTGTACGCCAAACCGTTGTCGTTCAGAAACTTAGCCGACGCCGACACATGCCAGTCGACCAGGGCGGTTCGCGCTTCGGCGAAGATCGCGGGCTCGGCAGCGCCGCGCGACCATTGCAGCGCCTCCTTGACCGTGGCTTCCAGAAGCGCGCGCGTCTGGGCCGGCATCGGCATTTCCGCCCACGGCCCGAACGCAAGCTGCGCTTCACCGTCTGTGTCGATCACCGCCATATCGATGCCGTCGAGTGACGTCCCGGTCATAAAACCCAAAACTTTCATGACAGTTCCTTGCGCACTCTTGACTGTGACGGACGGCGGGGTCACACAGCACCCCTTTTCTATTTTATACTGCACCCAAATCATGACCGAGCAAAGCTTCAAATCCGACCTCCTGCGCACGCTGTCTGAGCGCGGCTTCATCCATCAGTGCACCGACGCCGAAGCGCTCGACACCCTGGCGGCGGCAGGCCCGATCACCGGCTATATCGGTTTCAACGCCACGGCGTCGTCGTT
>CBIHPL010000196.1:0-6527 GCA_966212005.1 uncultured Asticcacaulis sp. | reverse complement strand
ACCGACAAGGCGACGATGGAAGTCGAAGCCGTCGATGAAGGCAAGGTCGAGGCCATCCTGGTCGAGGCCGGCACCGAAGGCGTCAAGGTCAACACGCCGATCGCCCGCCTCGAAGGTGGTGCTTCGGCGTCGCCCGCGCCCGCGCAATCGGCTGAAAACACCGGTGGTGCGACGACCTCCACTGAAGGCGGTGAGAAAAAGACGGTCGAGGCCAGTCCGGCTGCCGCGCCTGTCCAGTCCAAGCCTGCCAACGACCCGGAAGTGCCCGCCGGCACGCCGATGGTCAAGATCACGGTCCGCGACGCCCTGCGCGACGCCATGGCCGAAGAAATGCGCCGCGACGACAAAGTCTTCCTGATGGGCGAGGAAGTCGCTCAGTACCAGGGCGCCTATAAGGTCTCGCGAGGGCTGCTGGAAGAGTTCGGTGACCGCCGCGTCATCGACACGCCGATCACCGAAATGGGCTTTGCCGGTATCGGTTCGGGTGCGGCCATGGCCGGCCTCAAGCCGATCATCGAGTTCATGACGTTCAACTTCGCCATGCAGGCGATCGACCACATCATCAACTCCTCGGCCAAGACGCTTTACATGTCCGGCGGCCAGATCAAGTCGTCGATCGTGTTCCGTGGCCCGAACGGCGCGGCTTCGCGCGTCGGCGCCCAGCACAGCCAGGACTATTCGGCATGGTACGCCAACGTCCCGGGCCTGAAGGTCATCGCACCGTATGACGCGGCCGACGCCAAGGGCCTGATGAAGGCCGCCATCCGCGATCCGAACCCGATCGTCTTCCTTGAGCATGAGATGATGTACGGCCTTGAGTTCGACATTCCGGAGATGGAAGACTTCGTCCTGCCGATCGGCAAGGCCAAGGTCCAGCGCGAAGGCGTTGACGTGACGATCACGGCGCACTCGCGCATGGTTGGCTTCGCGCTCAAGGCGGCCGAGCAACTGGCGGCGGAAGGCATCGACGTTGAAGTCATCAACCTGCGCACCCTGCGTCCGCTCGACACCGAAACCATCGTCAATTCTGTGAAGAAGACCAATCGTCTGGTCACGGTTGAAGAGGGCTGGGGCCCGTGCGGCGTCGGCGCCGAAGTCGCCGCCGTTGTCGTCGCCGAAGCGTTCGACGATCTCGACGCTCCGCCGTTGCGCGTCCACCAGGAAGACGTCCCGATGCCGTACGCTGCCAATCTGGAAGCGCTGACGGTGCCGAGCGTCGAAAAGATCGTCAAGGCCGTCAAGGCCGTGACTTACCGTAGCTAATTCAGGGACGTATCTGAAATGACTGACATTTTGATGCCTGCCCTGTCTCCGACCATGGAAGAGGGCATTCTGGCCAAGTGGCACGTGAAGGTCGGTGACGAGATCACCGCCGGTCAGGTGATCGCGGAAATCGAAACCGACAAGGCGACCATGGAAGTGGAAGCCGTCGACGAAGGCAAGGTCGAGGCCATTCTGGTCGAAGCCGGCACCGAAGGCGTGAAGGTCAATACGCCGATCGCGCGTCTGGCCGGTGGTGCGGCGGCTCCTGCACCGAAGGCGGCTGCGGCACCTGCTGCCGAAGCCCCCAAGGCTGAAGCCCATAAAGCCGCTCCCGCTGCCGCAGCCCCTGCGGTGGCTCCGGCGCCGGCCGCTGCATCTTCGGGTGCACGCGTTGCGGCTTCGCCGCTGGCGCGTCGTCTGGCGGCGCTTAGCAATATTGATCTGAAGGCCATCAAGGGTTCCGGCCCGCATGGCCGGATCATCAAGCGCGACATCGAAGCCGCGCAACAGTCGGGTGCCGGCAAGGCCTCGGCTGGTGGTGCTGCTTGGGCACCTGCTGCCGAGCCGCGCAAGGTCCAGTCGCTGGAACAGATGGGTATCCCCGCCGGTTCCTACGACCTGATCCCGCTGGATGGCATGCGCAAGGTCATCGCGCGCCGCATGACCGAGTCGTTCCGCGACATCCCGCACTTCCCGCTGACCGTCGATATCGAACTCGACAACCTGCTGGCGGCGCGGACCAAGATCAACACGGCGCTGGAATCGCGCGGTGTGAAGGTCTCGGTAAACGACATGATTATCAAGGCGGTAGCGCTGGCGCTTAAGGCTGTGCCTGAGGCGAATGCATCCTACACGCCGGAAGGCATTGCGCTTCACAAGAACGCCGACATCGCGGTGGCCGTGGCCATCGACGGCGGCCTGATCACCCCGATCGTGCGCAAGGCGGAACTGAAGACCCTGGCCGAAATTTCTTCGGAAATGAAGGACCTGGCGCAACGGGCCCGCGACCGCAAGCTGAAGCCGGAAGAGTTCCAGGGCGGCACCTTCTCGGTGTCCAACCTCGGCATGTTCGGCATCAAGACCTTCACCTCGATCCTGAACGAGCCGCAAGGCTGCATCATGTCGGTCGGCGCCGGTGAGCCGCGCCCGGTCGTCAAGAACGGCCAGCTGACCTGCGACCACCGCGTCGTCGACGGCTCGATCGGCGCCAAGTTCATCAGCGCCTTCAAGCCGCTGATCGAAGACCCCATCAAGATGTTGGCGTAAGGGACTGATAACATGGCTTATGATCTCGTAGTTATCGGTTCCGGCCCTGGCGGTTATGAGGGCGCGATCCGCGCCTCTCAGAACGGCCTGAAGGTCGCCATCGTCGAGCGTGAACTGCTGGGCGGCATCTGCCTGAACTGGGGCTGTATCCCCACCAAGGCGCTGCTGAAGTCGGCGGAAGTCTTCGATAAGATCAACCACCTGGCCGATTACGGCCTGACCGGTGAAAAGCCGGGCTTCGACTTCGAAAAGGTCATCGCCCGGTCGCGTGCCGTCGCCAAGCAGTTGAATGGCGGCGTCGGCTATCTGATGAAGAAGAACAAGATCGACGTCATCGAAGGTTTTGCGACGCTTGAACCGGGTAAGGATGCACCCAAGGTCAAGGTGAAGCTGAACAGCGGCGGCGAACAGGTCGTCGAAGCCAAGAACGTCATGCTGGCCGTCGGTGCCCGCGCCCGGGAAATCCCGGCGATCGGCGCTGTGTCGGATGGCGAGGTGATCTGGACCTACCGCAACGCCCTGTCGCCCAAGAAGATGCCGAAGTCGCTGGTCGTCATCGGTTCGGGCGCCATCGGTATCGAGTTCGCCAGCTTCTACCGTTCGCTGGGCGCCGAGGTTGTCGTCGTCGAAGCGCTTGACCGGATCCTGCCGGTCGAGGACAAGGAAGTGTCGGCCGAGGCTCACAAGGCGTTTGAAAAGCGCGGCATCAAGTTCCGCGTCGGCGCCAAGGTGACCAAGGTCGAAAAGGCCGGTTCCGGCGTGAAGGTCTCGGTCGAGGCCGGCGGCAAGGCTGAAGTGCTTGAGGCCGAAGGCTGCATCGTCGCTGTCGGCATTGTGGCCAACACCGAAAACCTTGGCCTGGATAAGCTGGGCGTCGAGCTGGACCGCGGTCACATCAAGAACGACAGCCACGGCAAGACCAATGTGAAGGGCCTCTACGCGATCGGCGACTGCGCCGGACCGCCGTGGCTGGCGCACAAGGCGTCGCACGAAGCCATCCATGCCGTCGACTATATCGCCGGCAAGAAGCTGTCGAACCTGAATCCGCCGATCCCGGGTTGTACCTATGCGACACCGGAAGTCGCCAGCGTCGGTATTACCGAGCAGGGCGCGAAGGAGAAGGGGCTGGATGTCAAGATCGGCCGCTTCCCGTTCAAGGCCAATGGCAAGGCGATTGCCGCCGGTGAATCGGGCGGTTTCGTAAAGGTCATCTTCGACAAGAAGACGGGCGCGCTTCTGGGCGCGCACATGATCGGCTCCAACGTGACCGAGATGATCCAGGGCTTCTGCCTGGCGATCACCATGGAAGCGACGGAAGAGGATCTGCAGGGGACGGTCTTCCCGCACCCGACCATGTCGGAAGCCATCCTCGAAGCATCGCTGGATGCCGACGGCCGCATGATCAACCTCTAATGGGGTCTGGGGCCTAGGCCCCAGAGACTTACCTTTTCAAAAGCCCAGTCTCACGACTGGGCTTTTGTTTTGCTTGTGATTTTCAATTTTATTTCGCAACGAATTTTGACTTGCTTTTTACAATTGAAATTTGTCTTGCGATCGGCAATTAACCTTTAAGTCCAAGCCATTCGCGGGTTGCCGGGATCCGTCTCAGGGCCAGCCGCTCGATCAGCGCGACAACGATCAGGCTAATTCCCAGGACCGGCAGGAAGATACCCAGACCGACAACGAGCACAGCCAGGCCTTTACCGAAGCGTTCTTCGGGCAGGAGCGCGGGCGCGCCCAATGCGTCGTTTGGACGGCGTTGCCACCACATGACGACAGCGCTGACGCACAGGGCGACAAGTCCGATTGCGGTCAGCAGGCCGAGCAACTGATTGACCCAGCCGAACAGATGGCCTTCGTGGGCGGAAGTGCCTGTGGCCACGACGCGATCGACCAGCGCCTTGTCTGCAAAGGTCTCGCGCCTGGTCTCCTTGCCGGTTGCGGCGTCGTAGGTGACGGTGAAGCGCGCGGTCAGGTTCTGGGTAGCCGAGGTTGCCTGCCAGGTTGTGTCCTTGACGGGTTTGATAAGAACGGGCGCGGGCAGGTCGAGCGCCAGGACGCGGGGTGCCAGGGCGTCGATGCCGGTCAGGTTGACGCCCATATTGTGGCTCATCAGGGCGCCTTGATCGTGGTGAGCGTGCTCGTCCCTCAATGCCTTGGCTTCCGCGGCGCGGCCGGCGGTCCATTCGGCCTTGGCGGTGGCAGGCTTGGTCGCGGCAATAACAGACCGGAAAGCGCCACCCCAGACCGACGTCCATGGCAGGCCGGAGATCAGCAGGAACATGGCGAAGAACGAGATCCAGATGCCGGTGACTGCGTGGATGTCGCGCCAGAAGATGCGCTTGCCCATTCTGAAACGTGGATAGAGCACGCCAGCCAACCCTTGCGCACTGCGCGGCCACCACAGGTAAAGGCCGGTGGCGATCATGACGATGGCCCAGCACGCCGCCAGCTCAACGATGATTTCGCCGAAGCGGCCGAGCGTCAGTTCGCCGTGGATGTTTTTGATGATGGCCATAAAGCGCTGGTCTTCGGCCTGGACCTTAAGGATATCGAGCGTCTGCGGATGGATATAGACGCGCCACAGTTCGCCGCCGTCGTTCATAACGACGCGCAGGGCATCGTGCGGATTTCGGCGCAGTTCGACCTGCTTGAGTTCGGCGCCGTGCAGCGCGTGCATGGCGTTGAAGATCTGTTCGCTCACCGGACGTGGTGCGCCTTCAAACGGCAGGTTGTCGTAGCGGGCGTCGAGTGCCGCTTCGATCTGGGGCTTGAACAGGTAGCAGGTCCCCGTGAGCGCGAGAAGGACGATGAACGGGATGCAGACAAGCCCGGCATAGAAATGCCAGCGCCAGATCATGCGATAATCGATGATGCGCCGCGTGGCGGCCTCTTTTCCGGGCTCGGTCATGGCCTATTTCCCCTTCAAACGGATGCCGACAAATAGCGCGCGGCCTTCGCCCGGCCAGAAAACCTTGCGCGATGCGGCGGGCACCCTGCTGAAATCCGCAAGGGCGTTGACATTCGACACATAACGCGTGTCGGCCAGGTTGCGGGCGTCGGCGTAGACTTCAATATTGTCACCGAAGCGTTTGGAAAGGCTGAGGTTCCAGACGGTGTAGCCCGGCGCCTTGGCGGTGTTTGTATAGTCGACCCAGACGTCCGACGGCGTCCATTCGATCGCCGGCGTTATGCGCCAGCCGCCCGCCGATGCCGTCAGTGCCGCGCGGTAATGATGTTCGGGGATGACCGGCAGGCGTGCATCGCCATAAGTCTTATCGTCGTCGAAGTGGAAATCTGACCAGGTGTAGGTCTGACGCAGGGTGTACGTCCAGTCGCCGGCCCTTCCAATCGTCCAGTCGAGAGCGGCTTCAAGACCCTGGTGGATAGTCTTTTCGGCGTTGAAGGTCGCGGCCGGAATGTCCGGCGTCACGATGAAGTTGAGCATCTCACCTGAGATGGCCGAACGATAGACGGCAACGTCCCAGGTCAGGTTAGCGTTGCGGCCGCGCAGGCCCGTTTCAATCGTCGTTGCCTTTTGCAGGTCCACAGCCGTGAATTGCGGCAACGGGGTCTGAATGAGGGCGCCATAGGTCGGAGCTTCGATCGCCTGCGTGACATTGGCAAACCATTGCTGGCCCACTTCGTTCTGCCACAACAGACCGATGCGCGGGGCAAACCAGTCGAAATTGGCGCGCTTGTTGTTCGCGACGTTGAGCAGGTTGCTATAGTCCCGCTCGGTCCAGCCATATGAACCGCCGGCAACGACGGCCAGTTTGTCGGTCACGAAGACGCGGCCTTCGCCAAACAGTTCTATGCCTTGGGCGTTCTGGCGGGATTGACCGGTCAGGGGGCAGGGTTTTCCATTGGCATTGACGAAGACGTCGGCGTCGGTCAGGCCGGCACGGTAATTGACGCCAACGAACATGTCGGCAGGCCGACCGGCGAAGGTGCCGTTGCCGTCCAACCGGACGAAGGCACCGTAATTCTGGTAGCCA
>CBIHPL010000195.1:0-6531 GCA_966212005.1 uncultured Asticcacaulis sp. | reverse complement strand
CGAAGCAATCGACTGGATGAGCTTGATAACGTCGCCGATGCGTTCGGCGGCGCCGACCAGGCGGTTGACGATAACCTGGGTGTTCGAAGCCTGACCGACCGCGTCACGCGCGATCAGGGTCGAACGGCCGACCTGCGCGCCGATGGCGTCGATCGAGGTCGTCAGTTCGTTGGCCGCATCGGCGACGCCGTTGACGTTATTCGCGGTGGCGCCATTGACCGACACGACGCTTTCCGACTGACGCGAAGTCTCTTCGGCCGAATGGATCAGGCTGGTGACTACGCCGCCCAGATTGCCGGCGGCCTTGGAGATGGCTTCAACCGCCACGCCGACTTCGCTCTGCAGCGTCGAGGCCAGGGCGTCGAATTCCTTCTTGCGGGACTGAAGACCACCTTGCTGCTGGTCCTGGAACTGCGCGACCGTATAGGACTTGCCAGCCGACATGATCGTCGAGACGCTGGCCCGGGCTTCGAAAGCCGAACCGTCGACACGCGACAGGGCGACGGCGCCCTCCCACTTGCCGGACCCGGCGATACCGTCGTCGACCGCACGGGCGACGTCGAATCCGCTGCCCCCCTCAGGTTGACGGGGCGCGTAAAGGCTGGCCAGAGACTTGCCGGTAAACTGGTCGCGGCGGCCGTTCAGCGCCGCGGCAAAGGCAGGGTTGCAGTAGATGACGCCCTCGGTGCCGGCCACGATGACGGGCGACGCCAGTCCATCCATCGCGGCAAATACGATATCCGCCTGCGAATTGCTGTCCGCGGTCTTACGGCCCATTCCGAACATGTCTCGTCCTTGTCATTGTCGTGGAGATTTCCCGGGACAATGGACGGCACATGGCTAATTAAGCGTAAACATTACCGCTTGTGACTGGCCAACCATGCATCGGCGCGCTTTTTCCCTTCGGCAATCTGCGCGGGCGTCAGCTGGGGCTTCAGGAAGTTGATCGCCGGCTGGGCATCCTTGTCGCCGGACTTGTGCGCGATCAGCGCCCACTTATAGGCCTCGGCGCCGTCCCTGGCCGTGCCGCGCCCGGCAAAGAAGCAGAAGCTGTAGGACCTTTGGGCGCGGGTATTGCCCTGTTCCGCCGCCCGGGCGAAATAGCCGAACGCCTTGTTCAGGTCGCGTTTGGGATTGTAGGGATTGTAGTAATAGTCACCGAGCAGGTTGGTGGCGTCGGCTGATCCGGCCGCATCCGCCTTATTCAGCCACTTCAGTCCTTCGTCGTCCTCACCGGAATTCAGAAGATTGGCGGCCAGCGCGCTGTGCGCCGGGAGATCGCCTTTTTCCGCCGCCTTGCGGAACCATTCGTTGGCCGTCTTTTCATTCGGCATGACGGAACCCCGGCCAATCTGGTGACACATGCCGATATTGCGCATGGCTTCGGCATGGCCCTTTTTCGCGGCTTCCTCATACCAGTGGCAGGCCGCATCGCCGTCACGTTTGGCGGCGGATGTGTTGTACATGTCGCCCAGCGTCATCATCGCCGGCACGTAGCCGTTCTTCGCGGACTTTTCGAACCAGACACGCGCCTTTTCGGGGCTCGCGGTCAGGGTCTTGTCCTTCAGCTCTTTCTGGCCAAATTCATACTGCAGCTTCGCGTCACCCATCTCGGCGCGGGCATAGTCGATGAGGCCGTTGCGCCCCGTCTTCCAGTCCTGCGCAAAGGCAAGGACGAGACCACCCGCCACGATCACCGTCGCGGCGACGAACACTACGGCGTTGCCGCCAGATTTCTTTTTCATGAGGCCCCCCCTTGGACAGGCCTCATCCATAGCGCGAAACGGCCGTAAGGTCTACACGGGCCGCCTCAGGTCGAGCGTATGCGGATAGTCGGGATTGATGTGCAGCGCCGGGATACGCATACGGCCGGCCGTATGCGTCGGCGCTTCAAACCGTGCCAGCCGCCGCCCCTCCGCCTCATTGGCGTTAAGCGGAAGGGTTTCATAGTTGCGCCCGCCCGGATGCATGACATGGTAGCGGCAACCGCCCAATGACCGTTCCAGGCGCATGTCCAGCACATCGAAGACCAATGGCGTATTGATCGGCAAATTGGGATGCAGCGAAGACCACGGCTTCCATGCCTTGTAGCGCACACCGGCGACCTGGACGTTGGCGTCGCGCGTGGCGGTGAGCGGCAGGCGATAGCCGTTGCAGGTGACGACGTGTTGTGACGTCACGCCGCCCAGCAGCCGCACCTCCATGCGTTCTACCGACGAATCGACACCGCGCGACGTGCCGCCGCCGGACGGTTCCTCACCCATGACCGGCCACGGTTCGAGCGCGTTTTTCAGTTCCAGCGTCAGGCCACCGATCTGGACCGTGCCGACCGTTGGGAAGCGGAAATCGAAAAAGGGAATGAACCAGTCGGGGCTGAAGCGATAGCCGTTCTGCGCCAGGAATTCGATGACCTCCAGCATGTCTTCGCGGACGAAGTGGCCCAGCATGAAGCGGTCGTGCAGCGATGTCCCCCAGCGCACCAGCGGCGCCTTGTACGGCTTCTTCCAGAAGACGGCGACCAGCGCGCGCAGCAGCAGCGCCTGGATGAGGTTCATCTGAGGGTGTGGCGACATCTCGAAGCCGCGCATTTCCAGCAGACCCAGCCGGCCGCGATCGCTGTCGGGCGAGTAAAGCTTGTCGATGCAGAATTCGGCGCGGTGGGTATTGCCGCTGAGATCGACCAGCAGGTTGCGCAACAGGCGATCGACCAGCCACGGCGCGGCTTCCTCGTCACCGTGCGGCAGGTGCCTGAGCGCGATTTCCAGCTCATAGAGCGACTCGTGGCGCGCCTCGTCGATGCGCGGCGCCTGAGAGGTCGGCCCGATGTAAAGGCCGGAGAACAAGTAGGACAGGCTGGGGTGGTTCTGCCAGAAGGCGATCATCGAGCCCAGCACGTCGGGGCGGCGAAGGAATGGCGAGTCCTCGGGTCTTGCCGCGCCCATGACGATGTGGTTGCCGCCGCCGGTGCCGACGCGCTTGCCGTCGATCATGAACTTGTCGGCGACCAACCGCGCCTGGCGCGCTTCGTCATAGACTGTGTTGACGATGGATTTCAGCTCGTCCCAGTCGGCCGCCGGCTGGATATTGACCTCGATGACGCCGGGGTCCGGCGTGACCGACATCGACACGATGCGATGATCGCGCGGCGGCGAATAGCCTTCGATGATCACCGGGATTTTCAGGTGCGCGGCCGTCGCTTCGATGGCGTGGATCAGGTCGAGATAGTGTTCGACATAGGACAGCGGCGGCAGGAACAGGAACAGCTTGCCGTCTCGGACCTCGGCACAGAGGGCGGAGCGGACGAGACCGTTTGGATAATCTTCGCCCTCCCTGCTCTGCGGGGAGGGCGAAGTGAGAACGTGCCCATATTTCCTGACCGCTTCTGCCGCATCCGCCAATGCTTCGGTTTCGGCGAACGGCGAGCGGTCGGGCACGTAATGCGCCTCGGCCAGCTTCGGATCGACAAACGGCAGAGCCCCCAAAGGCAGGCGCAGACCGACGGGTGAATTGCCCGGCAGAAGCATCATCTTCTCAGTGCGGAATTTCCACCTGTTCGACAGCCAGCCATTCGTCTTGCCGGAGAAGGTCAGTGGCAGGACATAGCCAGTCGCCTCCCCGACATTGGTGTCTAGCTGATCCTGAAGCCGCTTGCGTTCGGTCGCTTCATAGACATCCGCCTTGAGCATCTCGCCTTCGAGCGGAATGCGCTGCTCCTTCCAAAGCAGGTACGGGATATCCTCAAAAGCGCCTATGACATGGTCTCCACCGACACCCAGGGCATCCGCGAGCGTCTTGAGAAACGTACAGGCGACATCGCGCTTCAAACCGGCTTTCGCTTCAGGATCGGCCAGCAGGCCTGCGTCAAGCCAGACCGGCGCCCCATCCTTGCGCCAGTACATGTTCATCGCCCAGCGCGGCAGGATTTCACCCGGATACCACTTGCCCTGCGCATGCTGGGCCAGAGCCCCATTCGCAAACTTCGCCGACAAACGCTGGAACAGGTCGTAACCCAGCTTCTTCTTGTTATCGGACAAGGCCGTGAAATGCCACTCGTCGCCGGTGCGGTCATCCAGCGACACAAAGGTCGGCTCACCGCCCATGGTCAGGCGCACATCCTGCTTTCGCAACGCCTCATCGACCTTGTGGCCCAGCGCGTCGATGCGCTCCCATTCCTTGTCGGTGTAGGGCCGGGTGACGCGGCGGCTTTCGTAGATGCGCGTCACCTCCATCTTGTGATCGAAGATCGTCTCGGCGCGTTCGTGCGTGCCGGTAATGGCGGCGGCCGAGGTCGGATTGGGGGCGCAGCAAAGCGGAATATGCCCCTCGCCCGTAAACATGCCCGAGGTCGGATCGAGCCCGATCCAGCCGGCGCCCGGCAGGTAGACCTCATACCACGCGTGCAGGTCCGTCACGTCTTCGGTCACGCCCGAAGGCCCGTCGAGCGATTCGACATCAGCCTTGAGCTGGATCGAGTAGCCCGAAACGAATCGCACCGCCAAACCCTTGTGGCGCAGCACCTGGCAGGCCAGCCACGCCATGTCGCGGCACGACCCCGTCAGCCTTTGCAGGGTTTGCGTCGCCGTCTGGACACCCGGCTCATAACGCAGTGTATAGCCGATGTCGCGATTGAGCTTCTGGTTGAACGCCACCAGGAAATCGACCGTGCCGACCTCTTCGTCCGAAATGGCGTTTACATAGTCCAGGACCTGCGAATCTGTGTCGGTCACTTCCAGATATGGCGCCAGTTCATCCTTCAGCGCTTCGGAATAGGTGAACGGAAACTTCGTGGCCGAATCTTCCAGGAAGAAGTCGAAGGGATTGAAGACCTTGATTTCCAGCACCAGGTCGACCTCGACCTTGAAGTGACTGACCTTTTCCGGAAAGACGACGCGGGCGAGCCAGTTGCCGAACGGATCCTGCTGCCAGTTGATGAAGTGCGGCTCCGGCGACACCTTCAAGGCGTAGGACTGGACGTGAGCGCGCGTGTGCGGTGCAGGACGCAGGCGGATGACCTGCGGATTCAGGCTTATCGGACGATCATAGCGGTAGTCGGTGACGTGATGCAGCGCAGCCAGAATGGTCATGGACTTCGAACTAATCCCTTATCTTACAAGCTCCATTATCCGCGGGACTTTTTTACGGGCCTGCCCCTGTTACGGAAACGCAAAAAAAGTGTAACCTGCCTGTAACGGGGACTAGACAACTCCCCGATAAGAAAGTCTAGTTGCATTGCAATAAAGAGGTCGTTTTTGTGAGCGCCATTTCGAGTGACATTTTGGCCTTTTCCTTCGACGGCTTGAGTTCGCCGGCGATCGACCTCAAATTCCGCAAGGGACCACAAAAAGGCGAGCATACCCTGGGTTGGGGCCTGGCCTGGTATCCGGCCGACAACAAGGCGGCCATCGTCGCCAAGGACCCGTCGGCGCGCGACACGCAATCCTTGCGCGGCGCCATGGAGGACTGGGACGCCTTCCGGTCGACCGTCTTCTTCTGCAAGGTGCGCGGTGCGGCCTCGGGCTACACCCACCTGGAAACCCAGCCCTTCTCGCGCAGCTTTGCCGGCCAGGACTGGCTGTTCATGCACAATGGCGATCTCGACAAGATGGCCATGAAGAAGCTGCACTTCAACAAGTCGATCTTCCTGGAGCCCATGGGCCGCACAGATTCGGAGCTGGCCTTCTGCTTCCTGCTGGGCAAGATCCAGGATTACGGCGCGCGCTCGCTGACCGACGTCGACCATCAGATTCTTTTGTCGTGGTTCCTGCAGCTCGACGACATGGGTTCGGCCGACATGGTCATTTCGGACGGTACGACGGTCGCCGCCTTCTATGGCTCGCAGTCGGAAACCCATCTCTATTACAACCGCATCAGCCCGCCCCATTCCGCCGGCGGTTTCGAAGCCGACGCGGCGTCCTTCACCGTCGACAATCCGCGCGACACCTTCCGCACCGCCCTTGTCTTCTCGTCGGCGCCGTTCCGTCAGGGCGACTGGAAGCCGATGCAGAAGGGCCAGTTGATCATCGCCCGCCGCGGCCAGATCGCCTGGACCAACAAGAAGGACACGCCGAAACTCCAGCCCCAGCAGATCGTCCACGAGAAGGACGGCCACCTGCAAGGTGTGGTCGTACCGCCGTCGGTGTCGCGCGGCCTGACCGGCCGCCCGTTCGCCGACCAGCAGGCCCAGGCGCAGCAGCTCTCCATCCTGCAATCGCTGCAGCAGATGAAGAATGTCCAGCACAATGTCCTGAATGTGCGTTCGCTGACCCATACGCCGGATGGCTCGCCCCTCACCTATCGTCTTTACGACGTCGTCCATTCGACCGAGTACGAGTACGAGAACGAGGTCGAGCACTCGACGCACAGCTTCCGCCTGATGCCCGTCGAGGATTCGGGCCAGGAAGTGCTGAATTCTACGCTCAGCCTGTCGTCCGAAGGCGAATCGATGCGCTTCGAGGATGTGTTCGGCAACCAGACCATCCACTATTCGATCATCAGGCCGTACAAGAAGCTGGTCGTGTCGTGCCGCTCGCT
>CBIHPL010000194.1:0-6567 GCA_966212005.1 uncultured Asticcacaulis sp. | reverse complement strand
ATTCAGTACGGCAGCTACTTCACGAACTTCACCAACAACGGTCAAACGCGTGAAGTGCAGGTCAACGGTCCGATCAATGGTGACGGCGCCTCCATCAAGGGCTTCGAAATCGCTTATCAGACCTTCTTCGACGAACTGCCGGCACCGTTCGACGGTCTGGGCGTACAGGCAAACTGGACGCACCTGAAGAACAGCGGCATCAAGGGTTCGGGCGTCGTCGTCAACTCGGGTGACGGTTCGTCCGGCACCACGGGCGGCGGCACCTCGCTGGCGGCCTTGAGCTTCACGGAGCTGCCGCTCGAAGGTCTCTCCGACGACACGATGAACCTTGTCGGTATGTACGAAAAGGGTCAGTTCTCGGCACGTCTTGCCTATAACTGGCGCTCGAAGTACATGGTTACGGCTCAGGACTGCTGCGCGGTCTTCCCGATCTGGCAGGAAGCCATCGGCTACCTCGATGGTCGTGTGGCTTACCGCCTGAACGACAATGTCGAAGTATCGCTCGAAGGCTCAAACCTTCTGCAATCGGAAACCAAGTTGTACCAGCAAGTCGATGGTCCGACGAGCGCCGGCGGAACGAATGAACGCCTGCTCCTGCCATACTCCTGGTTCAAGAACGACCGTCGTATCCAAGCTTCTGTCCGCTTGAAGTACTAAGACGTTACTTGATCTGAACATTAAGAGCGCGCTGTTCGAAAGAGCAGCGCGCTTTTTTTATAACCGTGCTTGACCATTATCTTGCAACCGGTCTTTATTTAAGCAGCGAAACCGTCTAATCGGTCGCAAGCACACGCCGGGAAGCGAACGATATGAACCAATCTCCAATGAAGATCGTTATCCTGGGGGGCGGAACGGCAGGCTGGATGACCGCCGCCACACTTCACAAGGCCTTCAAGCCTGAGTTCTGCACGGTGCGCCTCATCGAGTCGGACGAAATCGGCATTGTCGGTGTCGGAGAGGCGACACTGCCCCAGGTCAAAAACTTCAATGATTTTCTCGAGCTCGACGAGCCCGAGTTCATGCGCGAAACCAACGCGACCTTCAAGCTTGGCATCGATTTTTGTAACTGGGCGCGCAATGGCGACAGTTATATCCATCCTTTCGGCATCCACGGTCAGGCGATTAACGGCGTGCCGCTGTTTCAGTACTGGTTGCGTGCCATGCAGGCCGGACATGTCTCCGATCTGCAGGACTATTCCTTCGCCATCAAGGCTTGCCGCGATCTGAAATTCGACTTTCCGTCCGAAGACGACAATTCCGTCCGCTCGACCTTCGCCTATGCCTACCACTTCGATGCGATCCTTTATGCGCGTTACCTGCGCAAATGGTCCGTCGCCAGGGGGCTGGAACGTACGGAGGGCAAGGTCGTCGACGTCACCTTGCGGCCCGAAGACGGCCACATAAAATCCCTGACGCTGGCATCCGGTGAGATTGTCGAAGGCGATCTGTTCATCGATTGCTCGGGCTTCAGGGGCGTCCTTATCAGCCAGGCGCTAAAAATGGGCTGGGAAGACTGGACGCAGTGGTTGCCATGCGACCGTGCCCTGGCCGTGCCGTGCGACCGTGCCGGCGATTTCACGCCCTATACGCGGGCAGCGGCCAAGGAGGCCGGCTGGACGTGGCGGATTCCGTTGCAGCACCGCACGGGCAACGGCTATGTATTCTCCAGCCGCTTTACGACCGAGGAGCGCGCCGCCGAGGTCCTGCTGGCAGGTCTTGACGGCAATGCCCAGGCCGAGCCGCGGTTGCTCAAGTTCCAGGCCGGTCGCCGCCAGCAGTCGTGGCACAAGAACTGTATCGCCATCGGCCTGGCCAGCGGGTTCCTCGAACCGCTGGAATCGACCAGCATCTACCTTGCTCAGATCGCCTCGAACTTCCTGATGCGCCTGTTCCCGTCGAAGACGATCGATCCGAAACTCGTCGAAGAGTTCAACCGCCTGGTCGATATCGAATATGAACGCGTGCGCGATTTCCTTATTCTTCATTACCACGCGAACGAAAAGCCGCCCGAAGAAGATCCTACCGGTCTGTGGCGCTATGTCCGCGAAATGCCGGTACCCGATACCCTGACGGCCAGGATGGAAACCTTCCGTCATCGCGGCCACATTCACCGGTACAAGGACGGACTTTTTGCTCCGCCGAGCTGGATCGCCGTCTATGCCGGACAGCGTTTCCTGCCGCGGAACTACGACCGGCAGGTCGACAATATGAGTCTCGACACCGTCTTGGAAACGCTCGCCGAAGTTCGGGAGCGGGTGCAGGTCAATGTCGATGCTCTCCCGACCCACGAGCAATTCCTGAAGGACTATTGCTTCGATCCGACCGGCAAGGTCATGTTGCAGGATGCTATGAATGGCTGAGCCTCACCGCGTATCCAAGGTCGTCATCATCGGACGTGACGAATCCTTATGGCTGGCCGCCAATGTCCTGTGGCGTGCGTTCAACAAGGCCGGACTGGAAATTACCGCCATCGAACTTCCCTCGCTTTTGCGGCCGGGCGATGTCTTTCCGACGTTGAAACAGCAGGAGGCCTATCACCGCCTGATCGGAATCGAAGAAGCGCCGATGATGCGCGCGTGCCAGGCAACCTATAGCCTGGGGCAGCGGTTTACGAACTTCTCCAAAACGCGCCCACCGTTCATGCACGCCTATTCGACCTACGGACGGCCGATCGATCGCGTGCCGTTTCATCATTTCTGGCTGAAGGCGCGCGCCGAAGGCATGAAGGCGGAGTTCGACGATTTTTCGATCAACGCCGCCGCAGCCAACAGCGGACGGTTCTTTATTCCCGGTGAGGAAACCGATGGATTTGCCAACTGCAACTACGCCTATAATCTCGGCGCCGTTGGCTATAGCTATGTCTTGAAGACCGTTGCCCTGGAACGCAGGATCACGCACATCACGGCCAGACTGGCTGATATTGTGCGTGACGCCGACGACGGCCGTATCACGGCGCTTAAGCTGATGAACGGCCAGACCGTAGAAGGCGACTTCTTCATCGATGCGACGGGGGCCGAAAGCGCCCTGCTGGGACAGGGACTGGGCGTTGCTTTCGACTCGTGGAACAAATTCCTTCCCTGCGATCGCGTCCTTACCACCTATGGTCCGCCCCTGTCGCCCCTGCCGTCCCACAGTCAGGTCGCGGCCTTCCGCTCCGGATGGGTCGGCATGTATCCGCTGCAGAATTGCACGGCCATTCAGCAGGCCTATTCCAGCGTCGACCTTAAGGAAGAAGAAGCGTTCCAGGCCGCGGCCATTGTTGCATCGATGCGCCTGCATCCCGATGCGACGGTGACGCCGTTCAACGCCGGAACGCGCAAGGTCTACTGGGAAAAGAACTGCGTCGCCATCGGCGAGTCGGCAGCAGTGCTCGATCCGATCGACAACATTCGGATGCACGTCAATTTCATCGGATTGTCACACCTGGTGTCGCTGTTTCCGATCGACCGCAATTCGATGCTGGAAAGCGGCGAATACAATCGCAATGTCGCGGCGTCCCTGGAACGCGCCCGCGACTTCCAGATATGTCACTACGTATTGAACCAGCGCTTTGGGCAACCTTTCTGGGACTATTGCCGCGATATTCAGGTACCGGATCTGCTTCGCTACAAACTTGAGCTGTTTTTCGCGCGCGGCGCCCTGGCGCTTTACGATGACGAACCGTTCGAAGAGGATGACTGGATCGCCATGTTGCTGGGACATGGGCTTATCCCAAAAGCCTATGATCCGGTGGCAGACCAGACGGACCAGGCCGAAGCCATCCGGCAGTTTCAGAAAATGCTTGGTTTTATCCGATCTGCGGTCGAGCCCATGAAGCCTATGGAGGCTTATCTGGGTAAGCCCATGGCTCCCGTTCAGGAGGCGCAGCCGTGGAATCTGTCGTAAAGAAAATTGTCATCGTTGGCGGCGGGACCGCGGGCTGGATGACGGCCGCCTGCTTCATCAAGGCATTGGGGTCTCATTACTACGACATTACCCTGGTCGAGTCCGAAGAGATCGGTACGGTCGGGGTGGGTGAAGCGACCATCCCGCCTATCACCGAATACAATTCCTTCCTGGGCTTGGACGAAACCGACTTCATTCGTGAGACGAATGCGACCTTCAAGCTCGGCATCGAGTTTGTCGACTGGCGCCGGAAAGGTCACAGCTATATCCACCCGTTCAGTGTTTTCGGCAGGAACATAGACGGCTTTACGTTTCAGCATTACTACTTCCGCCATTACATCGAGCGCGGCGGCGGCGAGATCGATATAGGCAAGTATAACGCGCCGACGGAAGCCGCGTTGCAGGGCCGTTTCGCGCGTGTCAAATCGGAAACCGGCAAGCCCGAACTCACCTATGCTTTTCAGTTCGATGCGGCGCTTTATGCGCGATACCTGCGCCGATACTCCGAAAAGCTGGGTGTCGTCCGACAGGAAGGCCGAATCGTCAAGGTCAGCCAGAACCCTGAAACAGGTTATGTTACGGCGGTACATACCGTGGATGGCCGGACGATCGAAGGCGACCTGTTCATAGACTGCTCGGGGTTCCGCGGGCTGTTGATCGAAGAAACCCTGAAAACCGGCTATACGGACTGGAGCCACTGGCTGCCGATGAACCGCGCGGCGGCGGTGCCGTGCGACAGGACGGATCAGTTGTTGCCCTATACCCGGGCGACGGCGCGCGAGGCCGGCTGGCAGTGGCGCATTCCGCTGCAGCACCGCACGGGCAACGGCTACGTCTTCTGCAATGATTTCATCAGCGAGGACGAAGCGGTCGAAACCCTGTTGTCGCGCCTGGACGGAAAACCCCAGGCCGACCCCAGAATTCTGCGCTTCGTCACCGGCCGCCGCAACAAGGCGTGGAACAAGAACGTGGTCGCGCTGGGCCTGGCCAGTGGATTTCTGGAGCCCCTGGAATCGACCAGCATCCATCTTGTCCAGTCCGGCGCGTTTAAATTGCTGGCCTTGTTTCCGCGCCGCGGATTCAATCCGCACATCGTCGACGAATATAACCGTCAGATCGAGCACGATTACGACAACATCAAGGACTTCATCATCGCGCACTACAAGGTCACGGAACGGGACGACACGCCGTTCTGGCGCCACGTTCAGCAGATGGACATCCCCGACAGTCTGCGCGACCGGCTGGATGTCTTCCGCGCGACAAGCCAGACCTTGTCACGCGAACCGGACCTGTTCCGGGAGGTCAGCTGGGTCGCCGTCCTGACCGGCCAGGGACTGATACCGCAGGACTATCACCCGGCAGCGGACGCCATGGACGCTGACGATTTGCGCCTGCATCTGGGCAGCTGGCGCAACGCCGTCATCGAGCGGGTAAAGAACCTGCCGATGCATGAAGACTATATCCGCCGTCATTGCGCCTCCGACGCCCTCAGGATGTCGGAGACTGGATAATACCGGGGGTCAAAGCCCCTCGGTATTAAGGAACATGTTGGCTGTCAGGCGGCCCTTGCGCGGATCATCGCTTAGGTTCGAATTGTTTTCCATGCGTGCTGAGTGGAACAGGTTGGCCCTGTAAAAAACCAGACGATTGAATGTGGCCTCGACATAGGCGATCTCTTCGTAGAGGTCGAGAATATCGGCCAGCGGCCGGTCCTTGTATTCATCCAGTTCCTGGCGGCGTTTACGTCGATATCCATCGCTTCGGATCGGCGTAACCACCTCGTAGCCGGTGGCCTTGTGACGGAAGAAGGCCGTTCCACCGAACGGGTTGCGACTGAGATAATGAACCGTTGCAAAGCTGTTGAGGCGATGTGAATCGATATGTGGTGCGGTTTGCGCCGCCAGCATGTCTTTCGGAAGGGTGGTCGCCAACCCGAAGAAGCCGTAATTGGCCGGACGAAAGCTGGGGTGTACACCAAACGTCCCCGTCATCGGACGACGCAGCAGCTCCGAGATCTGAATGCGATAACTGTCCGGCAACGGTGCGACCAGTCCGGGATAGCGCGACGTTTCGGGAGGAAGACCGAAGCTTGCCTGCGCGGCATACTCAATCATGACATCCGGATTGAGCAGAACATTGTCAATGACCACCACGGGTTCCTGATCCGCCCCGACACTCAGAAATTCCACGCTCGCATTCGGGTTGAAATCAGGCTCGGGCAGGGCGGCAGTCATATGAATCCGTTCTCGGTTTTTCGGGTGACGTGAGTTTGCAATAGTGCCTTATTTTAGTCTAGAACGACAGTGGCAGTATACGGAGTATAAGATGTCGGTACAGACTATCCGGATTGGGGAGGAACAAACCCCCATCGTCATTATCGACAACTTCTTTCAGGACCCCGATGAGATTGTCCAGCTGGCGACCGATCTGGCGCCATTTCCCGCACAAAAAGGGCACTACTATCCTGGACTGCGCCATAGGATCACGCCGCAGGACACAGAGAGTTTCAGCTATGTCGAAGCCGTATGTCGTGGTCTGGGCGGGATCATGGAAAGCGTTTTTGGCGTCCGCAAATATGACATCCTCGATGCCGGCTTTTCGCTGATGACCCTGCAGCCGGGCGACCTGCAACCCTTGCAGAGAATTCCTCATTTCGACCATCATACGGCCGACGGTTACGCC
>CBIHPL010000193.1:0-6586 GCA_966212005.1 uncultured Asticcacaulis sp. | reverse complement strand
AGGCTGACCTATTCGGCCAGCGTCGGCGGCGGCGCTCCGGTCATCGAGGCCCTGACGCGCGCGGTCAAGTCGCACAAGATCAAGGCATTCTGCGGCGTGTTGAATGGCACATCCAACTTCGTGATCGACCAGGTCGAGTCGGGCAAGACGTTTGACGCCGCCATGGATGAGGCGCGCCGCTTAGGATTCGCTGAGCCGGATTCGACGGCGGACCTCGACGGCACCGACGTCGGCGCCAAGCTGAAGTTGCTGCGTGAAATCGCCTATCCGGGCGAAACGCCCAAACATATCGAGGTCGGCCAGATCACCGAAGAGTCGCTGGTCATCCCCGAAGGCAAGGGGCTGCGTTATGTCGCCCGCTGTTGCCGCACCGACAACGGCCTGGCTGCTGCCATGAAGCTGGAGGTGCTGGACGCCGATCACTATCTGGTCGGCGCACGCGGTGAACAGAACCGCGCCATTATCGAACTCGAAGGTTCTGGCGATTCTGGGGGCGAAACCTGGTACGTCACCGGCAAGGGCGCCGGCGCATGGCCGACGTCCGAGGCACTGCTGGCCGACGTCCTCCAGATCGCGCGCGAGCATCCGCTGCAACCCTGATAAGGAATCAGTATAGACAGAGACCCATGGTCAAAGGGGTCAACATGTCAGGCTGTCCCATGTGCGGAGGGGAAAACCGCCGCAGTCTTTATAGCCTAGCCTGCGTTGAAGGTGTCGATTACCGGACCTGCCAGTGCCAGGCATGCGGTTTTGTCCATATGTGGCCGAGACCCAGTGAAGCCTATCTGATGGAATATTATGCGGCGGCAGGGGTTTATGCCCTTCCGTCGCAGCGCGCCGAAGATTATGCCAATGTCATTGCCGACAAGGTCGGCCTGTTGCGGCGCTTTCTCGGTATCCCGCCCGGGAGTACGTTTTCAGGGACTGCGGTCGACTACGGAGCTGGGCAGGGCGTGACCCTCAAGGCGCTGACCGAACTGGGATTTGAGGCGCTGGGCGTTGAGATAAGCGCCCGGGCGCGTCAGGCCGCTGAAGCGCTCTTCGGCGTAACCATGCGTGACGGCGACTTGTCTGATTTCAACGAAGGCGAAATCTCGGCGCTTACGATGTTCGATATCCTTGAGCATCTGCTTCACCCTAAGGTATTCCTCACGGAAGCCTACGCCAAGCTTAAGCCTGGAGGCGTACTGCTGGTGGCTGTTCCCAATTACGACTCCCTGGAACGCATGGTGAGCGGCGCAGCATCAAAAGCCCTGATATTTCCGGAGCACGTCAACCAGTTCACGCGGGCCTCCCTTTCGCGAATGCTGGCCGATTGCGGTTTCGATATCTGCTATGCCGGATCGCCTCCACCCTACGGCGTGGCCATTACCTTTGGCCTGCGGCAAAAAATGTTGAAGGTTTTTGGCCGCAATGCTGTAACCCTGTCCCTGCGGAATCTGCTGATTTGGGCCAAGCGATATATTGTGTATCCGCTGCCCAACGCCTTCGTCGAAAAGTCCGGACGATTTGGACAGAGCGTGCTGGTGGTGGGGCAAAAGCGGCGCTGATGCCGGAAACCGCTTCGCACTTTCCGGAAAGGGCTCTAGAAGACACGCATGAATTATCGCCACGGATTTCACGCCGGCAATTTCGCGGACCTGGCCAAGCACGCGGCGCTGCTGGCCTGGCTGCGCATGCTGCGGGCTGAGGGCGCGGCGGTGCGCGTCGTCGATACTCACGCCGGCGCCGGCTTTTACGACCTGTCCAATCCGGATTTCGCGCGCTCGAAGGAGGCTGAGGCAGGGATCAAGTACCTGCTGGGCAAGGACGTGCCCGACAGCCTGAAGCCCTTGGCCCAGTACGTCCGCGCCAAGAACCAGGGGGCAGGCTTCAGGGACTATGTCGGCGTCTATCCGGGCTCGCCGGTGCTCGTGCTCGACCATGGCACTGCCGAAGACGCCTATATCGGCTGCGAGCTGCGCAGCGATGATTTCACCCTGCTTCAGCATCGTATCGCGCCGCGCGGCAAGGCCGTGCAGTGGGACGGCTACGCCAAGGCGGTCGAGTTGTCGGCTGACGGTGACACGCGTAAGCAGCTTTACCTGATCGATCCGCCGTTCGAACTTCCGGGCGACTACGCCGCTATCGTAACGACGTTGCGTGATGTGCTGACCAGCCAGCCCGACGCCGGCGCCCTGGTTTGGCTGCCGCTCAAGGATCTGGAAACCTTCGATGGCTTCCTGCGCCACCTGGAACGTGAACTGCCCGATATCGACGTCCTGGTCACGGAGCTGCGTCTGCGCTCATTGTGGAACCCGATGAAGATGAACGGCTGCTGTCTGGTGGCGGTCAACGCACCTGCGGATTTCGAAGCGGTGGTCGCCGCTATCGGCCGTGACGTCGTCGCCGTATTCGGGGAAAAGACGGGTCTGGCGCGTACCTGGTTGCTTTAACGTCCTCGTGATTGGCCTTGTCGTGATTGGACAAGGCGGCAGGACATGTTATGCTGCGGCGCAACATTTATTGCGAGGCTGAACATGTCGACCTTCACCGATACGTCCGTACGCATTTCGCTGGCTACGCCGCAAGATATTCAGGACCTTTCGCAAAAAAGCCTGCACCTTTGGGTCGGCGCGACTTCGCCCTTGTGGGCGCCTTTCTGGGCGACGGCGAGTTTCGGCGTCGGTTTGTGGGCGCTGGGGCAGGGGGCGGCCCGGACATTGGGCGGCACACTTTACGACAAGGATTTGCCGCTGGCGCTGAAATGGCCTGGATTCGAGGCCTTGCCAAAGTCTGTCGAGGCATTGGACGCGTCCCTGGCGGGGGCGGCGGCCGTAGACGGAGCGGCCGCGCACGACGGCGTGGAAAAGGCCGGTGCCGTCGAAAAGGTCGAAGCAGTGACAGACGCCATCGAAACGGCGACGGGGGCAGCAGCAGAGATTGCCCCCGGGCCGGCCCTGGTTGAGGAAACGCAAATTGCGGCGGCGGAGGCTGCGACGGATCTGACGGACGCGACAACGTCCGAAGCCGCGAAAATTGCGGCTGAATCGGCAAAGAAGGCTGCGGAGGCGACACTGGATCTGCTCGGGAGCCCATCAACGCCCCGGACGACAAAGCCGGCGCGTCAGACGCGGCCGCTTATTGATCCGGTAACGGAAAAGCCGGTTATTCCCGCCGTCGCGGAGGCCACGGCGGAAACGAAACCAGCCATGCCGAAGCCGGCCCCGCGCCGCCCGCGCAAAAGCTAAAGCTATATGCCAAAAAGTGTGCAGCGTTTTTGGCTGAATAGCGCGGTAAAATAGAAACCTGGAGCATGATGGCGGTTCGACCTGAACGCATCGTGTTCTAAGGTGTGGTTTTCGCCGGCTTGGTCGGCCGGATTTCGACGTAGACGGGGCTGTGGTCGGAGCCGGTATAGGGGCCGACATCCCGGTTTGACAGCTCAAGGTCGCGACTAACCAGGACATTGTCGATGGTGCCCCGGCCGAATGCCGGCAACACGGATGGCCAGGTCCCCGCCAGGCCATAGGTAACAGACATGTTCCGCCGCTTGGCGAAGTCGCGGATGTGGGCGGCATAGGGTGACGAGTTGAAGTCGCCCACCAGGATCATCTTCGTTTCCGGAATGGGCTTGAGCCCGTCGTAAAGATGGTCGAACTGGTAGGGTTGAACACCGGTCGGTGTAAATGGCCATGGCCGTGTCAGGTGGGCGGCGACCAGATTGATGCGGCCGTGCGGTGTGTTGACCGTCATCAGATAGGCGGCAAAGCCCCGGACGCGGGCCCTGGGCTTCGTCACTGGGTATTTGGACGCCACCACCATGTCGTTCAGGACGACAACGTGCGGGTAGGACTCTTTCAGGATGTCGGACAGGGCTTCACGCTGACGGTTTGTAACCTCGACCAGCACGACGATGTCAGGCTGTTTCTTCGCGATCCACGGCAGGATTTTCTGCGGCACCGGATTGCGGACGAACATGTTGCTCCACATAAGCGTGATTGGCTTGGCGTCGGGGTCGACAGGAGGCCGGCCCGGCGCGGATTGCGGAACGATTGATACCAGCATGAGTGCGACGCCTATCCCGCCTATCGCCGCGATGGCGTAGCGCCGCAGGAGCAGGATGGCGATTGTCAGCAGGACCGAAACGGTGAGGATGGCCTGTGTGAAAATATCGATGAGATACAACAGCCCGTCGGCCGGATTGACGAGACAGACAATGCCGGCGGCCAGTATGGGCAGTGCAAGTGCCACGCATACTGCGGATATGAATTTGCTAATGCGCACTGCCCCCGCCTTAACCATGTTGACAAGGCCGCGCTTCGCGGCCTTACTCGCTCCGTTATCAAGGATAAAAGCTCTGACGCGGGGGAACAAGGCCGATGTTTGCCAGGACGCACGGAGACCTGCACAAAATTCGCGATTCGATCGACGGCATCAAACGGCTGTCCGACCGCGTCATAGGCATCGGCCCGCTTAATATCATTGGGATCGACGGCTTGCTGGCGCTGCTGAACATCCCTATCGTAAGCACCGTCTATACGGTTTTTGCCGGTCTGTTTTTAATTATACAGGCGATGCGGGCCAGGGTTTCACCGGGGACCTTGATCCTTTGCCTTATTATCCTGTTGATCGACAGCGGCATAACCTCCCTGGAAGAGATTGTCCGGCTCATTCCGTTCGCCGGCGTGGTATTGGCCTGGGCGCCAGGCGTCGTCGACTTCCTGTTCCAGGGGCATCTGTATGCCGCGCACCTGATTCAAAAGGATATGGACAAGACGCATTACGTCGCGGGCTCCGAATCCGCGGCGCGTCAGTCCGGCGAACACCACGAGCATCTGGCCGACATGCGCGGCACCAAGGGCAAAAGACGCCTGGTCTATCTCGGGTAACTGGCGGGTTTAGGGTCCGTACCCGATCAGGTTTGGATCGCGATATGAGCGAAAATCGTCCGTTTTCAGGAGCTTGACCGCGGGAAGGGCTGTCCCTTTCAAGGTCAAGCGACGCCAAAGCGGGCGATTTGCGCCATACCCCTGCGGGGCGCGGCCTGTTTTGTCCCTGAATGCGTTGGAACGCCCTCGGCGTGAATACACGCCGTCGGTCATTCCGCCTGTTCAGGGACAAAATAGACTCGCGTCGCGACCGAACCTGATTGCGTACGGACCCTAGCGCCCGGCCGCCGGCAGCTGTCATCGAGCGGGTCCATCGATCGGCAACGGACCTGACAGTTGTTGCGATTGAAAATGCCTCCTTGACCCGTTTCTTATGTTGTGAATAGGCGGATGAATTGACTAACGGAAATTTCGCAAAATGACCGTGGAAATTTATCAGAAAATTACACTGCAACATAATCTAAAAGCGTCTTATTTATTTGTACAAATGAAAATTATACGCGTCGTGCGTCAAACGGAATACCCATATATGCTCAAGCATGCGGTGAAAACTTCGCACTGAAAACGATTGCGTCTTAATTACTTTTACGGCGCCAGCCTATATTTGCTAACGGGGCCAAGGGCGTTTTCACGGTCTCTTATGCATTTTTGGCAATATTTATGACTCAAAAGTGGCGGAATTTTTCACCGGTTAACGGCACATTTCCAGCTGAATGGGTGCCGTTATTCGCCTTTTGGGAGATTTTCACACAGATTTTTTCACCTGGGTCGCCGTGGCTAAGTGTGTGATTCAAAAGACTCATTGTCAAAAAATGGCCGTAAAAAATCTGTGAACTGTCTATTTTCTTGACTCCGGACTCTTGCCCCCGATTCGCAAATCACCATACCCGAGGGGAGGTGTTAAGCTTAACGAATCCGTAGGGATTTCCTGTTTAGCATGAAGGTTAACAGGACAGGCATCCCGCCTGTGCCGATCTGTTACCCACAAGCCGGGAGGGGCTTATATGCGCGTATTGCTGATTGAAGACGACAGCGCCACCGCTCAGAGCATCGAGTTGATGCTCAAGTCGGAAGGCTTCAACGTTTACACCACCGACCTGGGTGAGGAAGGCGTCGATCTGGGCAAGATCTACGACTACGACCTGATCCTGCTCGACCTGTCGCTGCCTGACATGTCCGGTCTCGAGGTCCTGCGTCAGCTGCGCGTCGGCAAGGTCAACACGCCTGTGATGATCCTGTCGGGTACTTCGGAAATCGACACCAAGGTCAAGACGCTCGGCGGCGGCGCCGACGACTATATGACCAAGCCGTTCCATAAGGACGAGCTGATCGCCCGTATCCACGCCGTTGTCCGCCGTTCGAAGGGCCACGCCCAGTCGGTCATCCGCACCGGCGACATCGTCGTCAACCTGGACGCCAAGACCGTTGAAGTTTCCGGCAACCGCGTTCACCTGACCGGCAAGGAATACGAAATGCTGGAGCTGCTGTCGCTCCGCAAGGGTACGACCCTGACCAAGGAAATGTTCCTCAACCACCTGTATGGCGGTATGGACGAGCCGGAATTGAAGATCATCGACGTGTTCATCTGCAAGCTGCGCAAGAAGCTGGCAGTCGCCGCCGATGGCAACCATTATATCGAAACCGTCTGGGGCCGCGGCTACGTCCTGCGTGACCCGCACGATCAATCGGGCACCGTGGCCGCTTAAGCCACGGTC
>CBIHPL010000192.1:0-6631 GCA_966212005.1 uncultured Asticcacaulis sp. | reverse complement strand
GACGCGCTGGACAGTTGCGGTCGTCACCACGCTCGGGATCAGGTCGTCAGCCAGCTTCTTCTGGTCGGCCGGCAGGTCGCGCAGCAGCTTGGTCAGTTCGGCATAGGACAACAGGTCCGCCATATTGTCCTTGAGGATCTCGGTCAGGTGCGTCGTGATGACGGTCGCCGGATCGACGATGGTGTAACCGAGGAAGGTCGCTTCCTCACGCAGGTTCTGGTCGATCCAGGTGGCAGGCAGGCCGAAGGCAGGCTCCTTCATGTGTTCGCCGGGCAGGTCGACCTGGCGCCCGGACGGGTCCATGGCCATGAGCTGGCCGATGCGAACCTCGCCCGAGCCAGCCTCCATCTCCTTGATACGCAGGCAATAGCCCTGGTTGGGCAGGCGCATATTGTCGAGGATGCGCACCGACGGCATGATGAAACCGTACTCCTGCGCCAGCGTCCGGCGCAGCGCCTTGATCTGGTCGGTCAGCTTGCGGCCGTCCAGATCGTTGATCAGGCCCAGCAGGCCCAGGCCCAGCTCCATCTTGACGTCATCGATGGCCAGCGCGGCGGAGATCGGCTCTTCTTCCGGTGTCAGGTTCTGCTGTTGCTGTTGCGCGGCCTCGATCTCTTCGGGTGTCGGTCCCTTTGGCTTGGTTCCCAGTTTGTAGGCCAGAAAGCCGGCGCCCAGGGCAACGGCCGCGAACGGCAGGATGGGCATGCCGGGAACCAGACCCAGCACACCGGAGGCCGCGGACACCATGCCCAGCGCGACCGGGTTTGTGGCCAGCTGAGCGACCAGCGCCTTGTCCGCCGAACCGTCGACGCCGGCCTTCGACACCAGGAAGCCAGCCGCCAGCGAGATGATCAGGGCCGGAATCTGGGTGACCAGGCCGTCACCGACCGTCAGTTCGATATATTTCTGCGCCGCCTCTCCGATCGGCAGCTGGTGGCTGAACATGCCGATCAGGATACCGCCGACGATGTTGATGCCGGTAATGACCAGGCCCGCGACGGCATCGCCGCGCACGAACTTCGAAGCACCGTCCATGGCGCCGAAAAAGCCCGATTCCTGCTCGACTTCCTTGCGGCGCTTCTTGGCCTCGTCCTGATCGATCAGGCCCGACGACAGATCGGCGTCGATGGCCATCTGCTTGCCCGGCATGGAATCGAGGGTGAAGCGCGCGGCGACTTCGGCGATACGGCCGGACCCCTTGGTGATGACGACGAAGTTGATCAGGATGAAGATGGCGAACAGCACGATGCCGATGATGAAGTTGCCTTGCATCAACAACTGGCCGAATGCCTTGATGGTGGCTCCGGCCGCCGCCTCTCCCTCATGGCCATGACTGAGGATCAGGCGGGTCGAGGCCACGTTCAGCGACAGGCGGAACATGGTGGTGACCAGAAGCACCGTCGGGAAGGCCGAGAAGTCGAGCGGCTTCTTGATCAGGATAGCGGTCATCAGGATCAGGATCGATGAGGTGACCGACAGCGACAACAGCATGTCGAGCATCATCGCCGGGATCGGAATGATCAGAAAGACGATGATCATGATGACGCCAAGCGCCATCACGACTTCGCCGCGCTTCAGCCAGCCCTGGACGTCACTGAAGGTAATGGCAGGCCCTTTGCCCGCGGCCGCAGCCTCAGCCACTTCAAAGGCCTCCGGAAAACGCAAATAATGACAGGGTGTGACCCGCGTAAATCCGCGGTCGCGACACTAGGCAAAATTTACCCGGAAGGTGGTGAACAAGGTGTTAAGAATGATGCATCTGGCGCATCGGGCACCGCCAGCCGTCGTCGACCATCCGTCCGCTGTATTGCCGCGCTTCGGAGATTTCGCCGTGACGTGCGACCATCGGATTGGCCGAGCCGGAATAGGCTTCGTCGCGCTTCAGAATCGTTTCGCGCATCGTATCGTAGCGGCCATCCTTGCGAAGGATCTCAAACTGGTCATGGGCATTGAAGACCAGGGCCGGGACTTCGAAGCGGCGCGCGGCGCGGCTTGCGCCCGGATGCAGGCCGACGACGAAGAAGGCTTCGCCGCCGAAGCTCAAGGAGAAGGTGGCGTCATCGGGGTCGGAACTGACGCGGGGGTCATAGGACTGGCCACGCGCCGCGTCGATGCTTTCCAGCGCTTCCAGCCGCTTCCACAGCGCCGCCTCAAACGCGTCTTCGCTGAGGATCTCACCCATGTCGAACAGGACGACAAAGGTCTGGAAGGGTTCGGGCGCAGCCTTGAAGACTTGCGCGAAATCACGGATGGCGTCGTACAGCGCTGCATCGTCGCGCGGACAGCGGATGTCGCCGGCGACAAAGAATTGCATCTGCCGGCGCGCCAGGGCCGACTTTGCGCCGACACAGGGAAAGTCCCTGGCTTTGATATGGGACTCGAAACGTTCGATCAGCGCGCCTTGTGCGCGGACGGAGTCTTCTGAAACCTGGGGTATGGGATACACGGTTACGCTTCCTTTGCTGGAAAGCAAACCTATCGGGCCGGGGGTAAGACCGAACCGTGAAAGCCGCGCCGTCCAGACAAGAACCGAGTAAGGCCAGGCACTCGCTGGAATTTTATCAAAGACTGCGCGGCGTCGAATGGGCTTGCAAGACCTTTGCGAAATTGCGCAGGCTACATATGCCGTCCTTATTCTGCCTTGCCTATGTATATCACGCATTCACCAGGAGACGACATGATCACCGAAATTCCGCCGCGCTCCGGCGCCGCCTTCAAACTTGCCAAGGGTCAGCGCCTGCGAGTCATCGATCCGAACGGCGAACAGGTTTCGGACATGCTGGCCTTTAATGCGGGCGACATAAACGAAGTGATTTCGTCGGGCAGGACGCTCGACTATGCCTCAAAGCTGTTCCTGAGTATCGGCGATCCCCTTTATTCCAACCGCAGCAACGTCATGCTGCGAATCGTCGAGGACACGGTCGGCCGCCACGACTTCCTGCTGACGCCATGTTCGGCGGATACCTTCCGCATCATCTATGGCGATGAGCATCCGCATCACGGCTGTTTCGGCAACCTGGCGCACGCGCTGGAACCCTACGGCATCCAGCCTGATCAGATTCCCATTGCGTTCAACATCTTCATGAATGTCCAGGTCAATGGCGAGACGGGCGAACTGCGCGTCGATCCGCCGAAAAGCAAGGCCGGCGACCATATCCTGTTCGAAGCCGAAATGGACCTGATCGTGGCGCTGACGGCCTGTTCGGCCCTGCAGTCGAACAATTATGCGTTTAAACCGATCCATTATCGGGTTGAGGAAGCAGTACCGGTAGCTTAATCTTTCTTCGCCTCCCCTATTTATGGGGGAGGTGGATTTGAGCGCGATTAGCGCTCAAAGACGGAAGGGGCCATCGAACGAAGCCCCAAACATCGGCGTGTGTTGTTAGCCAAGCAGGCCCCGCCCACCGCCTTCGGCGGTCCCTTCGCTTGCGAAAGCTACACTTTCGCAGCGCTCACCCCATAAATGGGGAGGGCGAAGATTGTCCGTTCTTTCATTGGAAAGAACAGGAGCTTTTCATTTAAGCCGCGCTGGCGCCCGATTGCGGCGCAGGCACCGAAACGCCGGCGGCCGAGTACTCATTCAGTTTGTTGCGCAGGGTGCGGATCGAGATGCCCAGGATATTCGCCGCATGCGTCCGGTTGCCGAAGCAGTGGCTGAGCGTATCGAGGATCAGCTTCTGTTCGACTTCCGCCACGGTCGAGCCGACGAAGGTCCGCGCGGCGCTTTCCGCCGCGAGCGCCACGCGGCCGACATAGTCCGAACCGATCGGCGCCACGGGATTGAGCGGCTGGCCGTCCGGCAGGCGGATGGCGTCGGCGTCGATTTCGGCGCCGGCCGACAGCAGGACGGCTCGGTGCATGGCGTTTTCCAGTTCACGGACATTGCCCGGCCATGGGTGGGCCTGCAAACGGCGCTTGGCCTCAAGGCTGATCGGCTTCAACGGAATGGCATTGGCCTCGGAGTACTTCTTGGCGAAATATTCCGACAGGGCCAGGATGTCGGCCGGGCGCTGGCGCAGCGGCGGCAGGGCCAGGTTGATGACGTTCAGGCGATAGAGCAGATCTTCGCGGAAGGTGCCGTCCTTGACAGCCTGGGCGAGATTCCGGTTGGAGGTGGCCAGGACGCGGATATTGACCGGCACCGGCTTGGCGCCGCCGACACGGTCGATGACGCGCTCCTGAAGCGCGCGCAGCAGTTTGGCCTGCAAACGCGCGTCCATTTCCGAGATTTCGTCGAGCAGAAGGGTACCGCCGTCGGCCTCTTCGAACTTGCCGATGCGGCGCGCCATGGCGCCGGTAAAGGCGCCCTTTTCGTGGCCGAACAGTTCCGATTCCAGCAGGTTATCCGGAATGGCGGCGCAGTTGACGCTGATGAACGGCTTTTGGGCGCGGCGCGACTTTTCGTGCAGGTAGCGCGCCATGACTTCCTTACCGACGCCGCTTTCGCCGGTGATCAGGATGGAAGCGTCGGACGCGGCGACCTGGTCGGCCAGCTTGACGACAGCCTGCATGGCCGGGTCGTTGGTGACCAGCGGACGCGCATCGTCCGAAACCGCGGCCAGGACGGCGGCGATCAGCTCGGCATCGGGCGGCAGCGGAATGAATTCCTTGGCGCCGGCAGTGATCGCCTGGGCGGCCTTGCGCGGATCGGGATTGACGCCGCAGGCAACGATGTTGACCGAAATGTGCTCGCGCTCATTGGCTTCGATCAGGCCGGCGATGTCCAGCTCGTAATCGACCATCAGCAGGTCCGCGCCCTGCCCCTTGCGCAAGGCTTCGGTGGCCTGCGTCACGGTTTCGACGTGCGCGACCTTGGCGCCGGTGTCCATGGCCATCTTGACGGCGACCGACAGCTGGCCGCTCAGCTTTCCAACGACTAAGAGCCTCATGATCCCGCGTCCTCGCTTTTGATGATTTCCGTCATGGTCACGCCCAGGCGGTCGTCCACGACCACCACTTCGCCGCGCGCCACAAGGCGGTTGTTGACATAGATATCGATGGCCTCACCGACCTTGCGGTCCAGTTCCAGCACACTGCCCTGGCCGAGCTTCAAGAGTTGCGACACCGACATGTAGGATTTTCCAAGCACGGCCGAGATATTGACCGGCACGTCGAAGACAGGCGCCAGATCGGCAGCGGCCTTGTCGCCGCCGTCGTCTTCCGTCATGGCGGGGCCGCCATTTTCGTCGAAATCTTCCAAACCGAGATCGGCCATGGGAGTAAACCTTTTACCAGTGTGACAGGCCCAAACGGCGGCCCGTCACGGAGAAACAAAATGTCAGTGTGCCGGCCCCTGCGGGTTTGCGGCACGGGTCGCGTGATACGCTTCAGCCTCAAGCGCTTCGTTGAGCGCCTGGCTGAGGGCGTCGAAAACCTGTTGCGGGTCGAAGCTGGCGCGGCCGTCGGACCAGACGATCTCGAACGCGCCCTTCGGCATCTGCGGGGTGTCGCGGAACTGGATCGCGCCGGCGAAGCCCGCCATGTGCGCCGCGTCCTCGGCGGCTGCCTTGACGGCGTCATCCGCGTCGCGCGCCAGCAGGACCAGCCGCGTCGCCTTCTCGATTTCCATGCCCAGCGCTTCGAGGGCGGCGGCAACCGGCGCCTGCGGGAAGCGGTCGAGCGCCTCGGCGGCGATCTTCTGCGCACAAACCAGCGCCAGTTGCACGCTGGCCTGCTTATGGGCGTGAATCGCCTGGGTCAGGCCTGACAAGCCTTGTTGTGCAGAGCCTGCCAGATCCTGGACAGCGGCGGCCTGGGCCATCTGGGCGCGGGCAACGGCTGAATTTTCGCCTTCGGCAAAGGCCTGGGCGCGAATGGCCTCGACCTCGTCCGGGGTGAAGGCCTTCTTTTCGCGCTTGGGCTGGGCAACGACATTGCCGCTGTCGCCGAACACGGTGCCGAATTCGAACTTCTTGTGCGGAACAGCGGTCATGCGGTCCTCCACACGGCAGAATGGGTTGGGTGCTCTTCGCCTCCCCCATTCATGGGGGAGGTGGATTTGAGCGCGAAAGCGCTCAAAGACGGAAGGGGTCCAACAAGGCCAACCGCAAACGCTGTGGTTTCGAAAGTAAAGCCCCGCCCACCGCCTACGGTGGTCCCCCCTCCCCGCAAGCAGGGAGGGCGAAGTTGAGCACCCGGAGCGAAGCGACTAGCGCCGTTGAGGCGCGCAGCCTGCGTGGCGCCAAGTGAGCGAAAGCGAGCTGAACGCAAATCAATAAATAAGCTCATCATCGCCTCCCTGACCGGCAAGCATGATTTCACCCTTGGCCGCCAGATCCTTGGCGATCTGGACCATCGACATCTGGGCGGCATCGACGTCCTTGAGGCGCACAGGTCCCATGCTTTCCATGTCGTCGCGCATGATCTTGGCCGCGCGTTCCGACATGTTGGACATGAACATGTCGCGCAAACTGTCCGACGATCCCTTGAGCGCCAGGGCCAGCTGGTCCTTTTCGACGGCGCGCAGCAGGGTCTGGACCCCGCCGGGATCGAGCTTCGACAGGTCCTCGAACACGAACATCAAGGCGCGAATGCGTTCGGCGGATTCGCGGTTGCGTTCTTCCAGGGCGGCGACGAAGCGGCTTTCCGTCTGGCGGTCGAAATTGTTGAAGATTTCGGCCATCAGTTCGTG